>JBEEHI010000317.1:0-7045 GCA_041167305.1 Verrucomicrobiota bacterium | reverse complement strand
GCCGTCTGTGTGAACGCAGAGCAACGAAGCAGAGCTTCGCAGGCCAAGTGCGTTCCCAAGCTGGAGCTTGGGAACGAGGGAACGAGGGGAAAAGACGGCGATTTGGAAATCGCCGCTCCTTGAAAAGAATCGAGGCCTCACTGATCTATTCTTCATGAAATTCACCTACTACGGCCACGCTTGTTTCGCTGTCCAGGCTGGCGGCAAGACCCTTCTCTTCGATCCGTTCATCTCGCCGAATCCGCTCGCCAGCAAAATCGACATCAAGACCGTCGCGGCCGATTTCATTCTCGTTTCGCACGGGCATGGCGATCACGTGGCCGATGTGGTGGAGATCGCGAGTCGAACCGGAGCGACGGTAATCGCGCCTTACGAAGTGGGGAACTGGTTCGAAGGAAAAGGCGTGAAGAACGTGCAGTCGATGAATCACGGCGGCACCGCGAAGACGGCTTTCGGCTGGGTAAAACTCACCAGCGCCATCCACAGCAGTTCCATGCCGGACGGTTCCTACGGCGGTAATCCATGCGGATTCGTCGTCGAAAGCGCCGAGGGAAATTTCTACTACTCAGGCGACACGGCGCTGACTGTGGACATGAAACTCGTGGGCGAGGGTCCAAAGCTGCGCTTCGCCGTTTTCCCGATCGGCGATTTCTTCACAATGGGGATCGATGACGCTTTGCGCGCGGCCGAGTTTGCCGGCGTCAACAAATTTGTCGGCGTTCATTACGACACTTTCCCGCCCATCAAGATCGAACGCGAAGAAGCGGTGAAAACGGCGCGAGCCGCGGGCAAAGAGCTGCTCCTGCCGGCCATCGGCGAGACGATGGATATTTGACGGATCTCCTGCCGGAACAGAAGCGGCGGCGACCTTTCGGTCACCGCCGCTCGTTCCGTCAACCCAATTGTTGTTACTGCTTCTTCAGCGCGTCGTGCATTTCCTCGCGCGCTTTGCGCATGTCTTCGCGGGCCTTTTTCAGCGCATCGAATTTCTGCTGCTGCGCCGGCGTGAGGATCGGGCGGATCTGCGATTGGACGTTCTCGCGGATTGCCTGGACTTTCTGTCGCGTTTCCTGGCGGAGCGCCATGATCTGGGGCTTCGCCTGGTCGAAGATCGGTTGGATCTTCGCTTGCTGTTCCGGCGTGAGGTCCAGCGCCTTGGTTAAATGCTCCATGCGATTGCCCCCCCGCTTGTGTTCCCAGCGGTTAGGCCGGTCGTTGTTCTTCGCCGCGGGATCCTGCGCCTGACCGATCGCGACGGTGGCGAATAAGGCAAGGCACGCCGCGCTGACTGTTATTAATCTTGATTTCATTTGTTTCTCTTTTCTTTCTTTAGGCACCGCGCTTTTCGCGGTCGCCTTGTGGAAGTGCAAACCCAGCGAGGCCCGAGAAGTTGCGTTCGGGTTACAAGAAAATGGGGCTGGTTTCGACGAACTACGACCTGGGCTTGGGCGTGGGCAGCAGCTCGAGACGCGCTTTGATCACTTGTGTTCCGTCGCTCAGCTCAATGTTTCCATCGGCGATTTTCACGACGCGCAAGGAGACTGCAATGGAAGCAGCCGGCGTATGAATCATGATGTACTCGCCTTCGCCAACGCGCTGGCCATTGATGATCGCCAATCGTGGATGGCCCAGCGAAATCGCGGTGACGCGAATCAGATCGGCGCTGATTTTCACGATGATCGGCTCCGGCGGGGAGATGCTGTGGGTAGATACCGCCAGGAGCTGGCGTTCCTCTTCCGCGTGCCGCCGCGCCGCCTGCCGCCGGATATACACGACGCTGATCGTGGAAAGCAGGATCACGCCGAGCACGATGCCGAAAAAGATGGCGCGGCCGTTACCGGAGAAAAACGAGACGCCTTTCAGCCGCGATTTCATACTGGTCCGTTCGGGTGGACGTTCCCGCACCTCGGGCACGACGGTGCTGAGGAGCCGGGGCGTCGGCGACTTCTGGGAGATCAAGCGCATGCCTCTGTTACAGCATCGCCTATTCCCAAACCTAACGAATCGTACGGGATAAAGGTTGACCGCGGGAGGGGAGCGCTGGCAACACTGTCAGAATGTTCAGACGCATTTTGAAATGGACCCTGCGGATCGTGGCGTTGCTGGTGATCGTGCTCGCGATTTTCCTGGTCAACCTGATCTGGTTCCGGCCTTGGAGCCTGAATTTTTTTTATGAGAAGGTCTTCGCGCAGGTGCTCTTTGAAGAACCCGAGCTGCTCTCATCGCTCGGGCTCGTCGAACGCTTCGGCATCACCGGCCACAACGGAAAGCTGGGCGACGCGTCACCGGCGCATCAGCAACACTATTTCGATCGGGCCAAACAAAACCTGGAGGACCTGCACGCCTATCCACTGGAGAAACAGAACGCCTCCCAGCAGCTCTCCACCCACATCCTCGAGTGGTTCATCAGCCGCGAGATCGAAGGCGAAAAATACCAGTGGCACAACTACCCGGTGAACCAGCTCTTCGGCGTCCAGAACGAGTTCCCCTCCTTCATGGCGAACACCCACCGGCTGCTCGCGCCGCGAGACTGCGAATATTACCGAATGCGGCTGAACGCGGTCGGTACGAAGTTCGATCAGCTCCTGGAGAGCCTGAAAGTTCGCGAGCAAAAGGGAGTTCTACCGCCGCGTTTTGTCGTGGAGAAGGTGCTCCTCGAGATGAACAACTTCGTCGCGCAACCGGCGTCGGAAAATATTCTGGCGACCTCCTTCAAAACGCGCGTGGCAAAGATCGACGGGATGACGGACGAACAGCGGGTCGCGTTCCAGAAGAAAATCGAGACCGCGATCACGGACCACGTTTATCCCGCGTATCACAAATTGATCGATTACTTCACCGCCCTTCTCCCGAAGACGACAACGGATGACGGCGTTTGGAAACTGCCGGACGGCGACGCTTTCTACGCCTACGCGCTGCGGAAGAACACGACGACGACGCTTAAGCCCGAGGAAGTCCATGATCTCGGTTTGCGCGAAGTGGCGCGGATCGAAGGAGAAATGCGGACACTGCTCGACGCCAACGGTTACACCGGCCGCCCGATCGGCGAAGCGATGGACGCGTTAGCCAAGGATCCACGGTTCCTTTTCCCCAACGACGACAAGGGCCGTGCCGATGTCCTCGCCGAATACAAGCGGTTGATCGATGACGCGATCGAGCGTTGCCGTCTCCTGTTCGCCACCGTGCCGAAAGCGAAAATAGAAGTGCAACGCGTTCCGGTCTTCAAGCAAGCGACGTCGGCGGGCGCCTATTACAATGGTGCGTCGATGGACGGGACGCGCCCCGGCATTTTCTACGCGAACTTGCGCGACATGAACGAACTTCCGAAGTGGGGAATGCGCACGCTCGCCTATCACGAGGGCGTACCCGGCCATCATTGGCAGATCGCGACCGCGCAGGAATTGAAGGGGCTGCCGCAGTTCCGGAAGCTGATTCCATTCACGGCGTATCAGGAAGGTTGGGCGCTCTACACCGAATGGCTGGCGAAGGAAGCGGGTTGGTACGAAGGCGATCCGTTCGGTGATCTCGGCCGGTTGCAGGCGGAACTTTTCCGCGCCGTGCGGCTCGTGGTCGATACCGGCATTCACGCGAAACGCTGGCCGCGCGAACAGGCGATCGCCTACATGCGCGAGAAAACCGGCATGGGAGAAAAGGAAGTCACGGCCGAGATCGAGCGCTACATCGTGAACCCGGGACAGGCCTGCGCCTACAAGGTCGGGATGCTCAAGATCCAGGAACTACGCAAGCGCGCGCAGACCGAGCTGGGAACGAAGTTCGATCAACGGCAGTTCCATGACGTGGTGTTGAAGAACGGCGCTCTTCCCCTGGAGATTCTCGAGGAACAGGTCGTCGCTTACATTCAGCGCACGAAATAGCACCCCTCCTCGTTCCCAAGCTCCAGCTTGGGAACGCGCTTGTCTTCGAAGCTCAGCTTCGTGAGCGCGGAGCGGGTAATCGTTGGAACCTCGACGAAGCAAAGCTTCGGGGACCAATTGCGTTCCCAAGCTGGAGCTTGGGAACGAGGGCAAGAATTGAAAGCCGGGCGACGCCTGTGCTAGTTCGCGCTCAGCGCCGGAATCGAGAAGCTCTCGATCCGCTCCTTGATGTCGTGGACGAAGTTCGCGGCACCGGCGCCGTTCACGACGCGATGATCGAAAGTTAACGACAGCGTGATGACTTCCTCCGGCTGGCTCTTCTTCCCGTCACCGATCGTCTCGTAATGCGCGGAGCCGACGAAGAGAGTCGCGACGGATGGCGGCACTACGATCGGCACCGCGGCCCGAACCCCGAATGCTCCCAGGCTGCTGATGACTACCGGCGCATTCATCGCATCGATCCGGCCGGTGCGCGTTTCCGCGACCGTCTCATCGTAGCGCTTCACGAAATCGGCCCAGTCGCGCGTGTTCGCGTGAGTGATGACAGCGGTCGCGAGGCGATCGTCATCGAGTGCAACGGCGATCCCGAGATCGAACTCGTCGTTCTCCACGATGCTGTCGTCATCCAAAATCATGCGGCGAAACGGTGCATGTTTTTCCATGGCCCGCACGACCGCCCACGCCACCATGACCGACGGCGACGCGGCATTCTTGCCTTCCTTCGTCTTCGCCGTCTCGCGCACCGATCGGATCGCGTCCCAACGCGCGTCGATCTGAAGATTGGCCGGAATAACGCGGCCAAGCCTTCGCACGATCGTCGGCGAAAGCGCTGGTTCGATCCCGGCAGCTTTCTCTTTCTGTAGTGGCAGCCGTGTCGGCTGCTCGATGGAGGATGCAGGCGACACGCCTGCCGCTACAGGTTCTGAGTGGCCGTTCCGGTCGAGGGGAGTCTCCGCGGTTTCATCGGTTACGATCGTCCCGAGTTCCTGCCCTATGTCGACGGTCGCGCCGACCGCCGTTGTCCATTCTCCCATTATCCCGGCAAACGATGATTCGATCGGATAAACTGCCTTGTCGGTTTCCACTTCGCAGAGCGGATCGTCGAGCGCGATCTTGTCGCCGGGCTTCTTCAACAGCGTCACGACTTTCGCGTTCCGAATCCCTTCGCCCATGATCGGCACGACGATCTTTTGTTGATGCGCCATACTTCCTGATCCTTTCTTTACAGCTGCCTTCTCTGGAGCCGGCCTGATCCCGCCGTCGCGGGACCGGTGAGTCTCCGCTCCGCCCGACGGCACAGCGGCACGAGGGCGTGCCGTCTCCACAGACATCGCGCGGCGCAACGCGGCGACGATGCGCTTCACGTCCGGCAACGCCGCATATTCGTAGATCGGGTTGTAGCCGATCATCACATTCGTCTTGCTGACAAGAATCGGCGGCGCGACCAGCTCACTCCAAATTTCCGGGAGTCCGGTGAGATGCGCCACGATCATCTGGCCGACGCTGCAATTCTCGCTGTCTTCCTGCACGACAACGAGCCGTCCCGTCCGCGCGACCGATTCCTCAATCGCGGCGCGGTCCCACGGCACAATCGAGCGCAGATCGATCAGGTCGACACTGATCTCGCTGTCGATTTCCGCCAGCGCTTCGAGCGATTTCTCCACGGTGTTGCCCCAGGCCACGAGCGTCACGTCCGAGCCGGCGTGGCGTTTCCGCGCGACGCCGAGCGGCACGGCCTTCACGGGTTTCGTCGATTCGTGCTCCGCCCAAAGCAAATGTTTCGGCACGAGCACGAAGGTCGGATCTTCGCAATGCATTGCGGTCCACAACAACCCGGCGGCATCTTCCGGCGTGCTCGGAATGACGACATTGATTCCCGGAAAATGCGCGAGCGCCGCTTCGTTCGCCTGGCTGTGCCACAAACTTCCGCCGGGCAGATACGCGCCGTACGGAGCGTAGATCACGACCGGGCAGGTCCACGTGCCGAACGAGCGCCAGCGCAGCGTCGAGAGATTCGTCACGAGCTGGTTCCACGCGGGTCCGATGAAGTCAATGAATTGCAGTTCGAACACCGGCCGCTTGCCGTAGGAAGCAAGACCGCACGCGACACCGAGGATTGTCGATTCCGCGAGCGGCGAGTTGTAAACCTGTTTCGGAAATTCCGTCGAGAGTTTCTGCGTCAGACGAAACACGCCGCCTTTCGGATCTTCCACATCTTCGCCGAAGATGATGCGGCCGTTGTTCTCCTTCAGTCCGAGGCGTAACGTCTGGTTGATCGTGTCGCCGATGCGGTATTTGCCCGGTGGCAGAACTTCGTCGTCGAGTTGAGGCAGATCGCCTGTGACTTGGAGCTGCAGCTCGTCCGCGGTGGGATCTTCCGCGCGCTCGGCCTCCGCGAATTCGTTACGGATCCGCTCTTTGATTTCGTGGTCGAGCTTCGCGTAGTCGTCGGCGGTGATGATCCCGTCGGCGATCAAGCGCTCGCTCCAGCGCTTCAGCGGATCGCATTTCGCGGACTCCGCCAGTTCCTCGGCGCTCCGGTAAAGCTTGTGGTCGTCGGAGCTCGTGTGGCTCGAAAGCCGTTCCATGTTCACCCAGAAAAAGGCCGGGCCGCCGCCGGCGCGCATCGACTCGAATGCTTTCGCGCCCGCGTCGTAGATCTGCTGGACGTCGCTGCCATCGATTTCCTGCCAGTCGTTAGGCTGAAGAACATCGAGCGCGCGCGGGTTGATTTTCCGGGTCGGGCTGCTGATGCCGTACTTGTTGTCCTCGACGACGAAGAGAACCGGCAGCTTCCGTTCTTTCGCGAAACAAACCGCCTCGAAGAAATCGCCCTGGCGCGTCGCGGCGTCACCGATCGTGGTGACGACGACGTTCGGCTTGCCGTCGAGCTGGATTCCCCAGGCGATGCCGCATCCCGGGAGAAGCTGGGAGCCGGTCGGCGTCGGCACGCTCCAAATCCCGCGCGACGCATAACTGTAATGCGACGGCATCTGGCGCCCGTGACTTTGTCCTTTGCGCTTCGCGAAATAATCGAGCGCCTGTTCGCGCGACGCGACGCCGCGACCGAGGACGAGTGCGCGATCCCGATAGTAGGGCGCGACGTAATCGCCCTCGACCATCGCCACGCCGAGCGCCGCCAGCCCTTCGTGTCCCATGCCGGAAACGTG
>JBEEHI010000316.1:0-2971 GCA_041167305.1 Verrucomicrobiota bacterium | reverse complement strand
CAGACCGAAACACGGCGCGATCGTCCGGCGGTTCTGCCTTTTCGAGGAAGGCGTGCGCCTTGACCAGATACGTCTTCGCTGCGGCGCGGTCGCCAGCCTGGTCGTGGAGCTGGCCGAGCTTTTCAAGACTCAGGGTGTAGTTCGCGTCGCCGGGCTTGAAGGCGCGTTGCGCCAGGGTGAGCGAGGTCTCAGCGATGCGGACCGCTTCCGGCAGCCGATTGCTCGCGCGCAACATGTCGAGCTTGTCGTTCAGGATGCGCCACAGCTTTTCGTCGCCCTTCATCGCGCATTACCAGCCCTCGCTCAACTGGCTCACCAGATGGCGCGCCAATTCCTCGGCCGCCAGCGGCAGCGCCTGGCGTTCGTCCGTGCTGACATCGGAACCGACGAAGAAACTGGTGCTGCCGGCCACCGCGCCGGGCGAGCCCAGCACCTTCCCATCCCGCCCCGTCAAAGTGTATTTCACGGTGACGTTGAGATTGAACTCGGTCGTGGAAAGAACATTGCCGCGCACGGAACGGGCCGGGCTCCGGTTCACCCCAACGATTTCGCCCTTCAAAGTGGCGTCGGCCACATCGGCATTTACGATCTTGAACGTGCCGTCCTGCTGAAACTGTTTGATGACGGTGCTGGTGACGAGGACTTCAATCCGCGGGACGAGCGTGGTGTTGGAAAAAGTCGGGACCGCGATGGAATGGACCTGGCGCAGATAACCGGGGGTAGCCGGGCCGAGCTGATAACCCGCGCAGCCTCCGAGCAGGAACACCAGCAGCAGTGGAGCGAACGCTTTTTTCACTACGGCGTGGCCGCGGTTTCAGGCGAAGGCTGCGGTGAGGGCGCGGGAGTGGAAGAGTCGGTCGAAGGCGGCGGGGCGGTCGTTGTGTCGGGCAGAAGAGAGGCCGGCGGGGGCAACGAAACATCGGTGTCCGACGGCGGCAGCGGCGCCTGCTGATTCGAGGAGGGCGGCGGGGCGGAATCTTCCGGCCGCGGTTTCCGGCTCTTCTTGTTCGCGGCGGCAGCGGTAACAGCGGGCGCCTGCAATTTCGCGTCGCCGACTTTCGCGCGCAGTTCGCTGATTCTCTTCTTGGCCTTTTCGCCTTCGGTGGAGCCGGGCTGCTGCCGGATCACTTCGTTATAATAAATGGCGGCGGCGCGGTACTGCTTCTGTTTGTCGTAGAACCTGGCGATGTCGTAGGCGGTGTTGGTCTGCTTGTGCTCCATCCGCTTCAGGTTCTGTTTCGCCTGCGCCGATTTCTCGCTGTTCGGATAGCGCGCCAGAAAATCCTCGTAAGCAATCTTGGCATGGTCCGCAGCCGCCGGATCGTAGGTGCCCGAAACAGAGGCCCGCGACCAGATGTAGCCGATCTGGTATTGGGCATCGACCGCGATCGGGTCTTCCGGGAACTTTTCCACGACGGATTGATAGGCAGCGATGGCCGCTTCGTTGCGCCCCTGTTTCTCCCGGGCCCGGCCGAGATCGAACTCCGCCCGGGCAGTGTATTTCCCGTAAGGCGCAACCCGAATGATCATCGTGAAAATCCCCGCGGCCTCTTCCATTCCCGATTTAAGGGTAATGCCGAGAACCTTCAGCCTGGTCCCCGTCAGATACGTTTCGCCGATACGAAACATGCCTTCGACCGATTCATCGAAGCGCTCGCTTTTCGGATATTTTTCACAGAGCACCGCGTAACTCTGGGCCGCCCCCAGATATTTGTGGGTCTGCTCCTGCACTTGAGCCAACCGGTAGCACGACCCGGCCGCGAGGGTGTCTTTAGGGTGTTTCTTAATGATCGTGCGATAGGCTTTGATGGCCGCATTGAAATTACCGTGCCGCTCCGCTTCCTGGGCCCGCTCGAAAAGCTGCGCCGCCGTGCCGCTCATTTCGTCTTCACCGGGCGTTCTGTAGTGGGCTTTTTCCCCGGGCTTGAACACGACGGAGCCTCTGACCGGGGCCAGCAGGGCGAGGCAAATCAACAGTGGGAGAAAAAGGATGCGAAAGGAGTGTTTCATCGCGTTGCGCAGGGTAGTGAACTTACCCGTCCAGTCAAGTTGACCGGCCCAAAAAACCCCTCCCCGGCCGCTGCCGGGGAAGGCTTCCCTCCCGTCGCGATCCGATTATTCTGCGGACGCTTTGAATCTCTCCGCCCAACAAAAAATCCGGCTCGGGACCTGCGGCTTTAGCTTCGAGGAATGGCGCGGAAACTTTTATCCCGCCGATCTGCCGCCCAACCGCTGGCTGGAGTTCTACGCCCGCTATTTCCCGGCCGTGGAAATCGATTCCACTTTCTACAAAACGCCGGCCGACGCGACCATTCGCCGCTGGGTGGAGTGCACGCCGGCCTCGTTCCGGTTCGCCTGCAAACTTTCCCGCGAGATCACCCACGAACGTCTTCTGCGCGACTGCAAAGCGGAGCTGGCCACATTCCTCCGCGCCCTCGAACCGCTCGCCGCCAAGCTCCACGTTATCCTGATCCAACTGCCACCGAAATTCGCCCCCAAATCCGGCCGCCCGCTCCTCCGCGCTTTCCTTGCCCAGTTGCCGCGCGATTTCCGGTTCGCCATCGAATTCCGCGATCCCGGCTGGCATCGGCCCCAGCACATCCATCTCCTGGAAAAATACCGCGTCTGCTGGGTCTGGGCCGATACCAGCCCGTTGAACGAACGCAATCTCGCGCCGTTCGAGTTCCTCCCCACCACCACCGATTTCATTTACCTGCGTCTTCTCGGCGATTACTCCACGAAATACGATCCGGAGGGCCAGCATCTCCATCGCTACGGTAAACTTCTCTGGAAACGCGAAGCCGCCCTCGAGAGCTGGGCGCTAAAGATCGAGAAGCACCGGAGTGATACCCGGAGCATCTGGGGATTCGTGAACAATCACTTCGAAGGGTTTTCTCCCGAAACCTGCCAGCGCCTCGCGAACCGGCTCGGCTTTGAGCTTCCGCTCCCTTCCGCCGAAGAAACCGCCTCC
>JBEEHI010000315.1:0-5200 GCA_041167305.1 Verrucomicrobiota bacterium | reverse complement strand
ACGACGGCACCCGGCCGATCATCGCGCTGAACAAGTATCGCAACGACTCCGAGGAAATGCCGGAGTTCGAGCTCGCGCGGACGCCGCGGGCGAAGCAGCAGTTGCAGGTCGATCGCCTGAGGAAATTCAAGAAAAAGAACGCGGCGAAAGCGGAGAAGGCGTTGGATAAGCTCGCCGCCGTCGCGGAGGCCAATGAGAATTGTTTCCCCGCGATGATGGAGGCGGCGGAAGTCTGCTCGTTAGGCCAGATCTCCGGACGCCTCCAGGAAGTCGTCGGACGTTTCCGGCCGATGGTCTGAAGCGCGTCTCAGGTCTCCCACCCGGAAGGAACGAAACTGCCGGGAACGCCCATCTCCTTTACGCCGAAGTTCACCGCCCACTCGACGAAGTCTCGGCGATTGGCTCCCTGCGGATCGGGGAATGCAACCTGAAGATCGGGTCGCTGCTCATAAATAGCGCGCCATAATTGCGTCAGCATTAAGGCAGGGTCAGGGCAGGAGTCGATCGGTTCATTGAGCCAATCAAAATAGCTGCCGGTTCCTCCCGCGCGGTGGGGATTACCGAAGTGTTCAGCCGCGTGGCCGAGCGCCTGATAAAGTTGACGGGCGATACGCGGAATGGTGACGCCGTTATCAAAATAACCGTAGGCGTACGGCCAATTCTTCGTCACGTAGTAGCCAGCCACGCCTAGCAGCGTGACGTAATGATCGAAAAGGGAAACGGCCGGGCCGACATTTCCCATCGTCAATCGCGGAGAGTATCGAGAAACGGCGGGGGGTTGCTCGGGATCAAAGCCGCTAAAATGAAAAAAGCGGCAGCTCTGGGTGTCGGCGGGCGAAGGGTTCTCCGGCACTTGAGCGTTGCGCTCCGGCAAACTCCAGTAGGCCACGTTGTAGGTGGGATCGCGAAGGATATGGACGTCGCTGAAGTAAACGGGGACCAGATCGAGCCAATGTTGGTCGTAGTGCATCCCGCGTTCGACGGCGTGACGGCAATGCTCGTAAAGTCTGTCCTGCCACCACGCGAGAAATGAGCGGGACGATGGTGTGTCGGAAACGCCGAGAAAGCCGCCGTTGTAGGTGCCGGAGAGTAGAATGTTGAGCTCGCGCGCCTCCCGGCCCGATCCTTTGAGTGGGGCGAGAAGATGTGGAGTCAGGACTATCGCGTGCCGTTGCACGACGGCGAAAAGTGGATCGAGATTGCCCAGAATCAGGATGTCGGCGTCGAGAAAAACAGCAGAGGCAAAACCCTGGTCGAGCAGGTAACTCAGCAGATAGGGTTTTGCGGCCGTGATGAGTTGCTGACGGGAATTTTGGAAACAAAATCGCTCAAGCTGCGGGATGGCCAAATCGCATAACGTCAGCATGGAGAACGACTCCGCTGTCGGATCGAAATATCCATCCACCTCATCCGCGAGGACGACGAACAATGGAATGTCCGGATGATGGCGCCGGAACGATTCGGCGAGGACACGGGCGAAGGGCAGGTAGTTCTTCGCGACGATCGTTCCGACTGCGAGTGTTTCCATTCGATCAGGTCCTAAGAAAATCCGGCTGTATTCCGTACTCGACGGCGCCGGAATTCCGCACCCAGGCCTGAAAACCCTCGCGATCGAGACCGTCAGGGTCAGGAAATATTTTTTGCAGGTCCGGCCGTCGGGCGTAGATCGCGCGCCACAGGTTGCTCGCGTCCTCGAGCCAGTGAAAATAACTATCCGAGCCTGCCGTCTGGAAAGGATCGCCGAAGCGTTCGGCCTCTCCAAAATCTCGATACAGCTCGCGCGCCAAATCCGGGATCGCTACTCCGTTATCGAAATAGTCGTAGGCATAGGGCCACGTCTTCGTCTCGTGGTAGCCAGCTTCCTCCAGCATCTCGCGGTAGCGTGCGAAGAGAGTCGCGGCTGCTCCGATGCTGGTCATCGGGAGCCGGGTCGAGTAACGCGTCACGGCCTGCGGTTGGTCAGGATCAAAGCCGCTAAAGCGAAAAAAACGGCAGACTTCGTCCTCGACCATCAACTGGTTCCCCGCCTGGCAAATACAGCGCTCGGGCAAGTTCCAATGACCGACGTTGAAGCCCGGATGGCGCAGGATATGAACGTCCTCGAAGAATGCCGGCACGAGATCGAGCCAGCGTTGTTCATAATGCATTCCCTGGGAAACATCGTGGCGGCAGTAGTGGTAAAGACGGTCTTGCCACCAGCCGAGAAAAGCTCGGGCCGTTTCTGTTTCGGTTACGCCCAGAAAGCCGACGTTATAGACGCCGGACTGGAGAATGTTCAGCTCGCGTTGATGCCGGTCGTCGCCTGTCAATGGAGCCAGCAGATGCGGTGTGAGCAGGATGGAGTGTGCGGCGAGCCGTTCCAGAATGGGAGACAGGTCGCCCAAGACCAGACTTTCCTGTTTGAAGAAGCAGGCGCTGGTGAAGCCGCGCTGCAGGAGATGCGCGAGCAGGTAAGGCGTCGCGGCGTAAGTCAATTCTTGTTGGCGATAATGAAAGCGAAAGCGCGCCAGGTCGGGTATCGCCAACTCGCCGAGGTGCAGGATTTGAAACGGCTCTTTCGATGGATCGAAGCGTTCGTCCACTTCGTCGGCGAGGAGAACGAAGAATGGAATCTCAGGATGACGTTCGCGGAAAGAATTCGCCAGAACGCGGGCCAGACTCAGGTGCCTCTTCGCCGCAACGGTCGCCGCCACTACCTTGCCCATGGAATGGAGCTGCGAGAACGACTCTTCGCGAGACGTCTACTTTTTCGCCACGCGTTTTAGCCGCATATTCTTGCCGTAGAAGCCGAGGCAGCGCGGCTCGACGACGTGGGTGGGATTGATAGAGACGATAATGTCGTTGCCGGCGCGGGTGATGGTGCCGGTCCCGGAATTGTCGAACGTGTCTTTGAACGTGAAGGTAACCGTGTTGCCGGAAACGGTCGCGGGTCCTTCGGCTTCGGGCGCGGCGCCGTGGCCATCGGCCCAGGCAGCATCGAAGCTGACCTGCATTTTATTTCCTGACTGCTCAATGCTGAGCTGAAACACGGCCCGCCCGCTGAGAAATTTTTCGGCGCGGTATTGGCCCGCCCACCCGGATGAATCTGCCGCGCGGACGGTGAGAGCGGCCGCCACGAAAAAGAGGATTGTGGCCGCAGCCTGGCGAAAGAAAAATGGGACGCGCATGTTCATGGCAGAAACATCGGACTGGTTGGACATCCGCGCTACAGACAAAGAGGGAGCGCAGCGGGAATCAAATTGTAAGCACGACACGGCGCACGTTATCGTTCGGCCACGATGGGACCTCCGCTGATAGACCCTGGTGCAAGCGCGCGCAGTCGGATTGCGTGGCGGCTGCTGCCGTTTCTTTTCCTCCTCTACGTCGCGAACTATCTCGATCGCACGAATATCGCCTTCGCGCCGACGATGCTCCAAATGAAGAGCGACCTGGGCCTGACCGACTCGGTGTTCGGCACGGCCAGCGGAATTTTCTTCATCGGTTATTTCGCGCTGCAAATTCCCGGGGCGCTGTTGGTGGAACGCTGGAGCGCGCGGCTCCTCCTGGCGATAACCCTGATTACCTGGGGCGCTCTCACGACCCTCACCGGTTTTGTGCGCAATCCGCTGGAACTTTTCGGCGCGCGTTTTCTGCTGGGCGCGGCCGAGGCCGGTTTCTTTCCCGGCGTCATCGTTTACCTGGCCCATTGGTTCCTCTACCAGGACCGCGCCAAGGCGATCGCGCGCTTCATGGCCGCTATCCCGATCGCCTACATCGTCGGCGGTCCGCTCGCCGGCTGGATCCTCGGCCTTCATTGGCTCGGCGTTCCCGGATGGCGCTGGCTCTTTCTCCTCGAAGGCATACCGGCGGTCTTGCTGGGAATCGCAACGCTCTTCTTGTTACCGGACCGACCTAACCAGGCGCGATGGCTGCGGCCTAACGAACGCGATTGGATCACCACTCGCCTTGCCCAAGAACGCCGCGCGAAAGCAAACTTGGAACACGTCACGATCTGGCAGGCGCTGCGGCATCCGCCCGTGCTGTTTCTGACGGTCGGCCTGTTCTTCACCTACACCGGTGGCTACGCCTTTTGGTTTTGGATGCCGACCATGCTTCAGCGGATGACCGGCTGGAGCGCGCAGCGCGTCGGCTGGATGGGCGCGATCCCGTTTCTGGCGGGTCTTATCGGAATACTGCTCCTCGGCTGGAATTCCGATCGCACGCGCGAGCGGCGCTGGCATTTCGCCGTCCCGCAATTGACCTCGGCCCTGGCGCTGACTGCGTGGTTCTTTCTCCCGCCGTCCAACGCGATGCTGGTGGCGGTGTTTTCGCTGGTTGTTTTCGGCACGATCGCCCATCTGCCGGCGTTCTGGGCGTTGCCCAGCGCATTCCTCTCCTCTTCCGCCGCCGCCGCGGCCGTAGGATTTATTAATTGCACGGCCAGCATCGGCGGATTTTTCGGCCCCAAAATTTTTGGTGAGTTAAGCCAGGGCACCGGCTCTTTCCGCGCCGGCTTCGTCTTCATGATCGCCTGCTGGACGATCGCGTCCGTGCTGGTGCTGGTTTGCCCGCGGGAGCGGGCTTAATCGGACTAGAGCGGCGTTTCGAGATCTGCTTCACCCAAGGCTGCCGGCCATACGCGTCCAACGACGATCGCGTCGCTGCGAATTGTATAAACGATCTTCCAGCGTCGGAAAATCAATTTGCGCCACCCGCCTTCGCGGAGTTCCTCAAGGATTGTTCCAGCCTCAGGATGTTCCAGAAGAATCTGCGCACGATCGTAGATTCCGAAGCCAACACGACCTGCCGCGCCAGGATCGTGCAGCGCGATGTAGCGGACGATTGCTTCGATGTCTGCGGACGCCGTCTCGGTCCAGACTAGCTTGCGGTCCATTCGCCGATCCGCGCTTTCATCTGCTCGTTCGTCACCGTGCGGCCTTCCTTAATGTCCCGTTCGGCTTCGCGAATCGCTGGTATCAGCGTGTCATCGGCAAATTCGGGGAAGAGCTGGGGGATGTGCTGAACGAGTTTGTCGCGCTCCGCTGCCGACAAAGAGAGGATCGCGTGTTCGATTTCCTGAGCGGTGCTCACAAACAAGCTTAGAGCGTCACCCCTTCACCGCAACTTCGAATCGCGCGCCGGTCTTGGCGCGGATGACGTCGACTGTTACGCCGGGATGCAGCTCGATCAGGACGAGGCCGCCACCTTGTTTCACCTCGAA
>JBEEHI010000314.1:0-5318 GCA_041167305.1 Verrucomicrobiota bacterium | reverse complement strand
AAATTCGCTGGCGACGGCACGCCCCCGTGCCGCTGAGATTGGCGTCGCATCCCGGACGGCACGAGGGCGTGCCGTCTCCATTTCAGAGCGTAAGCAGGTAAATCGCGGCCAGCGTCAGGAGAAAATACGGCACAAGCGTCGCCGCACCGGCGTAATCCTTTGCCATCCGCTGACCGAAGAATAGGGCAAGAATTACGAAGGCCGCCGTCACTGCGCCGTAGAACGCGATCGTGGAATCGCGCCGGAAAAAGACCCACACGCAACCGACGGCGCTGAGAACGCCCGCCAGCAATTCGAGGATCGTGACGATTGTTACCATCGCCGGGACGAAGCCGGCCAACGGGCTTTTCGCGAAATGTCCCTTCAGCCATGCCAGGTTGCCGCGCCGGTCGACGACTTTGTCGATTCCCGACTGGAGAAACAGGATCGCCAGGAACGCGGAGGAAAGGACCTGCATTCCGTGGATTGCGCCCGCCGTCGTGTGAAGATCGTGCATCGGTTGCTATTGCATTGCGAGTCGACCGCGTGTTGCAAGAAAATTGTAGGGCGTCTGTGTCAGACGCCTGATCGACGACGGCGTTTCACAGAAACGCCCTACAAGCCATTTTTCTCGCGTCACGCCGCCGCGTGCTCACGCGCTTCGGCGTTTGCCTGATGCCGCCGCTGCTCCTGCGCGACGAACGCGGGCGCCGATGGCGTATGAAATATCTCCAAGTCGTCCACGTCGTGATCGGTCACGGGCGTGAGCGCGACATCCATGTATTTGAACCGCTTCTTGTCTGCCTTGATCCGCTTGTAAATGCCGCGCAGCCGGAAATAGAGTCTGGCCAGTTTGTAGATCTTGATTCCCGATCCCACCCAGTATTTCGGATAGAACGTCCAGATCGGCTCGCGCGGCAGCCCCGGCCGCCGGTCGCGCCGGGACTTCAACCGGATCACTCCGCCCTCCAGCGGATGCACTTTCTCGAGATGGATTGAGCTCATGAACCAGGTGATGAGGACAAGCGCATTGTTGGCTCGGCCTTTCTTGGCCACCAGCCGTTTCAACACCGTCTCCATGTGTTCCATGGTGTAATAAGTTTCCCATGCGGTCAGGTAAGCGCGCTCCCATTCTTCACGCGACATCTTTGGATGCGCCGTGCAGACGTGGTTCAAATCGTATTTGTTCAGGTCCGGATCGACTGCGATTCCGGCGTTGACCAGTTTCTGGTGGTCTTCCGAGCCCGGGAGCGGCGTCAGGTAAAAGAACTCGAGAATATCGAGCGGTAATTCCTTCTTCACGATCTCCACGTCGCGCTTGATGGATTCGACCGTGTCGTTCGGGAAGCCGGTGATGTAACCGCAATAAGTGATGATCTTTGCTGCCTTCCAGGCCAGCAGCATCTTGCGATACTCGGTAATCTTGTTCTGCCGTTTGTGCGCGCCGGCCAGGCTGTCCGGATTGATATTCTCCAGCCCAATGAAAACACGCCGCACGCCCGCCGCCGCGCATTTCTCGATAAAATTCGGAAGCTTATGGCAGAGCGTGTCCACTTGGATGATGAACGACAGCTTCAGCTTGTCGACCTCGCGCAGGCGGATGATCCGATCGAGGATCACTTCCCAATCCTTGTTGCGGGCAAAATTGTCGTCGGTGATGAAAAAGCTGCGCAATCCCTGGGCCACGTTCTCGCGGATGATCGCCTCCACGTCATCGGGCGAGCGGCGGCGCGACTTCCGTCCCTGGACGTTGATGATGGTGCAGAACGAACACTGGAACGGGCAACCACGGCCGGCGTCGAAGCTGGTCACGTGGCCGGCCGTGCGGGCGGCGCGCACCGCGCTGATCAGCGGAATCGGCACGCCTTCGATTCCCGGCAGGTCCGCCATGTAATTATAGAGCGGCTTCAGCTTCTTCGCGTAAGCATCCTGGAGCACCATTTCGAGGCGCCCTTCCGCTTCGCCGGCAAAAAGCGAGATGCCCATGGCCTTGGCGCGATGAATATCCGCATCGTTTCCGCCCAGCATGCTCATCGTGCCTGAAACATGGAACCCGCCGATGGCCACTTGCACGCCGCGCGCGAGCAGCGGCTTCGCCAGGTCGAGGGTGCGCGGAAACTGGTTCGATTGCACGCCGACGAACATCACCACGCCCGCGCCAGCCTCCTCGATCATGCGCACCAATCGTTTCGGCCGGATGCGCGTGTTCGTCTCGTCAAACGGATGGATCTCGATCTCGACGTTATCGCCGAGCACGTGGCGTTGTTTGCAATCGCGCGCCAGACCGTAGAGCGCGGCGAGCGAGTTCGACGGGATCGTCGAGCGCAACCATTGGATCACATACCCGTCGTCGTCATAGTGCGACGGCTTGAGAAGGATCAGGCAGAACTTCTTCGTCGCGGTGGATAGGGCAGGGGCAGGCATTGGTCTCGAAGGCGCATCATACACAACATGCTCCGCTCCGATAGGGAAAATTGCCCTCTCACTCCCGTGCTGGTTTTGGCGACTCGCCAAAACAGTCTTTATTCTGCGTTTGGAAGTTCGCGATCGCGAGGTCGCGAGTCGCGTGCGCTCCCCGTACGCGACCGCTGCCAACGAATTCGAAGGGAGCGTCGATCGAAACCACTGAATCACGTACCCGTCATCATCGTAATGCGACGGCTTAACGAGAATCCGGCAAAAGCGCTTTGCTCCTGTAGCCGGGGTCGTCGATCCCGGCCGCTGGCCGTCGGAAAGAGTCCGCGTCTGTCACCGGGTTGGAATTGCAACCGTTCCGCGTAGTCCTATTTTTGATTCATGCGCATGGCGCTCATCATCTGCATCACTGCCTGCGTCGCGATCTCCTCGGTCGTGGCGGAGCGGGTGTCGATGCAGGATGTTCTCTACAAGGTCGGCCCGCGGTACCCCGCCAACTACCAGCGGGCCCGCATTGGAGGGACTGGTCGGTTTCGGATGAACATCGATTTCAATACCGGCAAGGTCACAAGCGTCACGGTAGTAAAATCCACTGGCTCCGACGGCCTGGACCGGGAAGCCATATTCGCGCTGCGTCAGTGGCGATTTAAGCCCGGCAAGGCGAGGCAGGTGGAGATGCCGATCACATTTCACAATGGATCGGAACCGCTGGTGTTGCCTCCGGGAGCGGTCCTGACGCCGAACCGCTGACGGGCCAAAACCGAAGGGATTTCGATCTTTATCAACACGCGGGCGCGCAAAATCTATTCCAAGGACTCGGAGGCTTCCGGCATGAATTAAGGACTTTTCGGAACTTGGTCCCGGCGATCTCGTAGACAGTGATATGGCCGAGCCAAAAGACCGCTGGGATAAAGCCCAGATCATCTTCGGAGTGATCGGCGCTATCCTTGTCCCGATCGCGCTTCTATTTTGGGGACAAAAATACAAGGAAGTCGAGGAGCATCGGGTCGACCAACAGCGAGAAATAGAAAACACGAGAGCGGAAGCGTCTGCCGATGCTCAGACCAGATCTGCCAAGGCCAGCACACTTACTCAATTGATTGAAAGCCTGGCGAGCCAAGATTCGCATAAGCAAGAGTTGGCGTTTCGCGCGGTCGAGATCGTCATGCCGATCGAAGCGCCGACAATTCTAAAGTTAGTTAAAAGCTGGCACCCAGATCCCACGGTTGCAGAACCTACGCCTGGTCCCACTGGCACTCCCGCTACGACGGCACAAACCATCGATAAGGTGCTCGAAGATGCCAAACGACAGGCCGTGCTCAATTTGTTTGATCGAGAAGACAAAACTGCGCGTGGACGGGCGTACGGCCAAATCACAAAATCGGCCTGGAGAACTGATGTGGCGCTGGCTGCAGCCATCCTGGACGCAGCGTCGGAACGATTTGATTTTAAACGCGGGATCGACAATGCCGTTGTCGCGCTCCGGGACATGAGTCGACAGGCAACCCAGGACCCTTCGGTGCAAGGCCGCATTATTGCGTTCGCCAGCCGGGTTAAGAAAGAATATCCTGACCTAGACGAAGACACCGATAGTCTCATCAAGTGGGTAAAAGAGAAGGAAAAGCAGCAGCAGCCGACCCGTTAGGATAGTATTCAGCCGGGCTTCGGTCGCGAGCGAGGTTAGAAAAAGTTTTGGCTGGGATGCGGCCTGATTGCGGATCGTCGACGGCCAGCGGCCATCGCTCCAAGGAAAACCCAGACAGGATTTACAGGATTCTGAGGATTGGTCTTCTCGCAGATTCTCGATCCCGATAATCTTGTTAATCATGTCCAACGTTCTGCGCGTATGCATCTCGACCTCGTTACGATTCTCAACCTGATCTCGACGTTGACGTTGATCGGGGCGCTGGTGTTTACGGGGCTGCAATTGCGGGCGTCGAATCGGACGCGGCGGGAGCAGGCGGCGATCACAGTGATCCAATCGGCACAGAGCGAAGCGTGGACGCAGGCTTCGGATGTCATTCACAGCGCGCGGCCGACGGGCGATGAGAATGCGGAGGGGATGGATCGGAACCTGGAGTTAGCGCTCTTCACGGTTGGCATTCGGCTGGAAGCGATCGGCTACATGGTGTTCGAACGGCTGGTCGATCTCGCGACGGTAGATGAGTTGATGGGTGGATTCACGCTGATCTACTGGTCGCGCGCGGAGGCGTGGGTGAAGCGCCGGCGGCGCGAGAGCGCGGACCCGAAAGCGTTTGAGTGGTGCGAATGGCTGGCGATGCGGATCACCGAGCGGCGCGCGAACGTGCGAAGTCAGCCGGCTTACTTGCGGCAGGGGTGGAAGGGTTAAGGAAGCGAGGATGGATAATAGAGGATTGAGAATGGCGCGGAGAGTCGATACGCTTGGGAACGTGAAACGGGTTCTCCTGGTTTCCGGCTTGGTGGTCCTTTCCCTCTGCGCAGCTGAGGCCGGCTCGGAAACGTATTCCAGCAAAGAGACAGTCCCGCCGCCGTGTCCGAGTTGGTATGCGAACAATGAGTGGAACCTGAGTTTCTGGGGAACATACGCATCCACGGCGAATGATTATCCGACTTTTGAGAATTCGATTTTGTCGACCGGGGTGATCTTCCTCGGTCCCGGGCTTGATCCCAATTCGAGAAGTTACGACCGATATCTGGAGGCGGACCATGCCTGGGGCGGTGGCATCGACGCGAAGTACTTCTTCAAACGCTATTTCGGGATCGGCATCGAAGGTTTTGCTGTCGAAGCCTCACGTTCAACCGCCACGGTGACGCTTTTACCGTCGCCTGTCGGCTCGTTGTTTCGATTCGATCCGCGGAAGGAGGAGCGGACGATTGGGTCGCTGATGGGGACATTTACCTTTCGTTATCCGATGGGCTGTTCGCGCTTTGCTCCTTATGTG
>JBEEHI010000313.1:0-10234 GCA_041167305.1 Verrucomicrobiota bacterium | reverse complement strand
TGGAAAACGAAATGCGTCTCGCCACCGCAGCGAACCAGGGCCGGAATTTTACCGAAACCATCCAGCGCACGACGCGCGCCCTCGACTGGGCGCCGCTTCGCTGGCAACTCTATTTCCTTCGCGCCATCGGCAAAGTGGGGGCGCGGTTACCCGTCAACGACGCCGCGGACGATTTTCGCCGGGCGCGTTTTCTCGAGCCGAACGTCTACGAAGTCCCGTTCCAGGAGGGAAACGTCTGGATCGGCGCGAACCAACCCACGCTGGCGTTGACGGCATGGCGCGAGGCGCTGCGCCGCGCCGGCCCTCAACGGACCGGCGTTTACCGGGCGATGCGGATGGTCGCGAGCCAGTCGAGCCCGCGGGTCTACGAAGGCCTGGAAGAATTCGGAATGGTCCATCACGATCTCGCGTTGATTTTCCTTGAGGCTACCGCCGGCGCGCCGTTCATGTCCGCGCTCCAGCGTTTTCTCGATCACGATCCGACCCTGCAAACGATGACCACGGAGGAGAAGACCACCCTCTTCAAATACTGGGCCGACCGCGGCAACGCCGCCGAGCTGGCGCGCGCCCTCGAGACGCATCCAGATTGGATGCCGTACGCCTGGCGCGGCCTTGCGAAATACCAGGCCGCGCAAAAGAATTTCCGAACCGCGGTGGAATTGACGCGGCGATACGGCGAATCGCCGCCGCTTCCACCGGCCGCGCAGAGTTCATCCATAGATCAACTGCGCCAGGCGCTGCACGCGAGTCCGGACAATTACGGGATCGGCTACCAGCTTTGCCGCGAACAAATGCAGCAGGGCCTGGTTGACGAAGCGCTCGTCACGGTTCGGCATTTTACCGACCTGCCTGCCGCTCCGCGTTACTTCCATTTCCTCGAAGCCGAAGCCTGGGCCGCCAAGCAAGATTGGGAGCGCGCCTGGAAAGCCCTGGAAAAATTCCAGGCTGCGCCAGCTAAATGACCCTCCGCGCGTCGCGCCGACCTCAAGGAGCGGCGATTTTCCAATCGCCGTCTCGCGCCGAAGGCGCGAGTTCTGAAGAAAAGACTCGGCGGTTTGTAAACCGCCGCTCCTTGACGTGCTTTCTTCTGGTCGCCCTTTTCGTAATTGCCCTCATCGATTGGTTCTCCGCGAGCACGCAACGCCTCTACGTAGATGAAGACAGCGCCGCCGGACAGCAGCAGGGCACGGTCTGGCAGCACTTCGGCGTGCGCGGAAATCAAGTCGTGCCCGAGATCATCAGTCGCGACGAAGCCCGCTTCACCTTTCCGATTTCTTTGTCCGCGCGCCACTCCCTCACTTTCAGCGTCGAGCCAGAAGGTCCCGCCGAGTACGAAATCATTTTGCGCTCCGGAGGAACAGACCGTCAAATCGCGACGGGAAGAATCGATCGTCCGTCATCGGAACGCATCTCGCTGCCGGCCGGTACCGGCGAGCTGCGGTTCGCCGTCCACGGCCGGATCGCCTGGTTCGATCTGCGGTTGACCCGCCAGTTTCACTGGCCGCTTTATCTCGCGTTCGTGGTTCTCACTCTGTTCGCGCTGACGCGTCAGGAATCATCCCGCCTTTCTGGCCAGACTGGTAATTGGCTCGCCTTCGGCGTCAGCACCTTTTTGTGCCTGGGACTCATCGAGGGTGTGCTTCGCGCGATGCCACTGAAACTGCCGCTGCCGATCCTGACCGCGCGCCACGATCTCGGCCTGTTGGCGCCCGATCGGCGCTGGATCGAGTCGCCGCGTTACAAGCAGCGCCTTCGGCCAGATCTCAAGACCTACTGCGAATGGGAACACGGCGACATCGTGCGAATGGGATTTCTGCCGCCCAACATTTTCGGCGGCGAGCATCATCGTTATCCCTTCGAAACCGACGTCGAAGGTTTTCGTAATCCAGCGGTGCGCGAACGAATCGAAGTGGCGGCACTGGGCGATTCCTTCGTCGATGCGATGACTTCGCCGCGCGAAGAATCGTGGCCGGCGCAGCTCGAACAGATCACTGGCCAGGCAGTGCAAAACTACGGTACCTCGTCGTTCGGCCCGCAACAGGAGCTCTATGCTTTGCGGGACTATGCGATCCGGCATCAGCCCCGCGCAGTCGTGCTCGGTTATTTTGCCGGCAACGATTTGTTCGACGCCGAGCGTTTCGATCGCTGGGAACACGGTGGCGACAAACCGGGCGAAGAGGCGGCTGGCTGGCGATTGAAGAAAAAATATCGGCGCTACGAGACGCTGTATTTGTTTACCGTCGCCCGGGTCGCGTTGCCGGCGACGGCGCGCACAAAGGATTTACCGACCCCATTCCCAAAGGCGGCCTCTCCCGGTTTCGATCGCGGCGCCTACGAAATTCCCACTGAATCCGGGACGTCACTGCGATTCGCTTTCATGCCGCCTTACCTGCAAAAGCTTGCCAGCTCCCGGACTGAGCTCGAGCGGAGCCGGGGATGGGAACTGGTTCGCGACGCGTTGCTGAAGATGCGCGAGACGTGCGCCGAACACGGGAGCCGCTTGACCGTCCTGTTCATTCCTTCGAAGGACGAGGTTTACTGGCCGCTGGTCGAACGTTCGTTAGGCCAGGAAGAACTGAAGCGCTCCATCGATTTCATCAGCACCTACAATCACATGCCGCTTCAGGCTGCGGACATCCACGTTAATCGTCTCGCGCAAAACGAGCTGATGCGCGAGTTCTGCACGGCCTCCGGCATTTCATTCCTCGATCTCACTCCAGCCCTCGAACAGGCCGCGGCTTCAGGACGCGCGGTCTATTTCGCCGATGACGCCCATTGGAATGCCGCCGGCCACGAGATTGCCGCCCACGAGCTGGCCAAATTTCTCGCCCGCCAGCCGTGAACATCCTCGGCATCTCGGCCTTCTATCACGACAGCGCCGCCTGCCTCGTGCACGATGGCGAGATCCTCGCCGCGGCGCAGGAAGAACGTTTCTCTCGAAAGAAACACGACGCCGGTTTTCCGCGGCACGCGATCGATTACTGCCTGCGCGAAGCGGGTCTCTCCGACGCATCGCAACTCGATCTCGTCGCGTTCTATGAAAAACCGTTCCTAAAATTCGAGCGACTCCTCTCCACCTACCTCGCCTGCGCACCTCGCGGTTGGCGCTCCTTCCTCAAAGCGATGCCCGTCTGGATGAAGGAAAAGATCTGGCTCAAAGCGACGCTTCGAGAAGAGCTCGGATTCGAAGGACCGCTCATCTTTCCGGAGCATCACGAATCCCACGCTGCCTCGGCATTCTTTCCTTCGCCCTTCGAGCGCGCGGCTCTCCTCACGATCGACGGCGTGGGCGAATGGACAACGACCAGCGTCGGTCGAGGCGAGGGGAACCACGTCGAGCTATTGGAGGAATTGCGCTTCCCGCATTCGTTAGGCCTGCTCTATTCGGCCTTCACCTACTACCTCGGGTTTCGAGTGAACTCCGGCGAATACAAAGTCATGGGCCTCGCGCCCTACGGCGAACCGAAGTTCCGCGATCTCATTCTTTCCGAGTTGATCGATCTCAAGTCCGACGGCTCGTTCCGGCTGAACCTTCGTTACTTCGATTTCATGGCCGGCCTCACCATGACCAATCGCGCTTTCGATCAGCTGTTCGGCGGCCCGCCGCGGAAACCGGAGGCTGAGCTAACCCAGTACCACATGGACATCGCGCGTTCGATCCAGGCGGTCGCCGAAGAAGTCATGTTGCGAATGGCTCGTCATGCGCACGAACTGACCGGGGAACGCCATCTTTGTCTCGCCGGCGGCGTCGCGCTCAATTGCGTCGGTAACGGCCGGATTCTGCGCGAAGGCCCGTTCGAAAAAATTTGGATCCAACCCGCGGCCGGCGATGCGGGCGGAGCATTAGGCGCGGCGCTGCTGGGGTGGCATCATTATCAGAAACAGCCGCGCCCTATTCGCGACGGACGAGACGCGCAGGGCGGTTCCTTTCTCGGTCCAGCCTACGATGCCGGACAGTTCCTGAAACAACACGCCATCCCGCATACGGAAATGCCCGCGGAAGAGTTGATACCGCACGTCGCGAGCTTGCTTGAGCAAGGATGCGTGGTCGGCTGGTTCCAAGGCCGGATGGAGTTCGGTCCGCGCGCTCTCGGGAATCGTTCGATCCTGGGCGATCCGCGGCGCTCTGACATGCAGGAGAAGCTGAACCTCAAGATCAAGTTCCGCGAAAGCTTCCGGCCCTTCGCTCCAGCCGTGATGGAAGAGCGGGCTGGCGATTGTTTCGAGCTGGAGACACCGAGTCCTTACATGCTGCTGGTCGCGCCGGTTAAGGAGGAGCTGCGGTTGAATGACGGTAGCCGCCGCCGTGTGGACGGCGCGGGATCAGACTTCGCTGCCATCCTAAGGCAGCGCCGTTCCACATTGCCGGCTGTCACCCACGTCGATTATTCCGCGCGCGTTCAAACCGTTTCCGCCGCAACGAATCAACGCTTCTACGAGCTTCTGACCGCGTTCGAGCAAAGAACCGGATGCCCGGTGCTGGTGAATACCTCTTTCAACGTCCGAGGCGAACCGCCCGTTTGCACCCCGGAAGACGCCTACCGTTGTTTCCTGAAAACGGGGATGGACTATCTCGTTCTCGGAAATTGTTTGCTGGATAAAACGAAGATTGGCCAGGACGCATCAAGGAGCGGCGATTTTCCAATCGCCGGTTTTTTCCGGTCGACGATTGGTAAATCGCCGTTTCTTGATACTGAGCTAGAAAAACTCGATTGCTCCATTCCCGCGCTTCGCCGTTTCGCGTTCACAATCGGACCGATCTTCGTCTTGTTAGGCGGCTTCATGCTCTGGCGTCACCG
Source organism: Verrucomicrobiota bacterium (assembly GCA_041167305.1). Taxonomy (GTDB): domain Bacteria; phylum Verrucomicrobiota; class Verrucomicrobiia; order Chthoniobacterales; family UBA10450; genus AV80. Next base: position 5,435 of record JBEEHI010000313.1, on the reverse strand, counting down.
AATCGCCGGCTGGCCTTTGCTTGTGCTGGCTTTCCTGTTGCTCGCTGCCGCGATCGTAGCACCGGCATCGCTTCGTTTCGTTTACCGTCCCTGGATGATGCTGGCCCTTCTCCTCGGCAGCATCGCCAGCAGAATCATCCTGACGCTCGCCTTCTTTCTGGTAGTAACACCCATCGGTCTTTTGCAGCATCTCTTCGGAAAACGCGCGCTTGAGTTCCGTTTCAAAAGCGGCGAGACCACCTATTGGCGTCGGCGACCTGCCGAGCCGGTAGATTACGAGAAACAATTCTAAGAATGAGCGGTAAGCTTTCCATCCTGCGCGAATTCTGGAGCTTCCTGCGCGTCCGCAAAAAATGGTGGCTCGCGCCGATCGTAATCCTGCTCCTCACCCTCGGACTAATCCTCGTCCTGACGGAAGGCTCAGCCCTCGCGCCTTTTATCTACAGCCTGTTTTGATTCGGCCTGGGGCGTGGGGACCCTGGCCGGCAAGGGGTTCACCGCGCTTGCATTCTGTTCTCAAACTGTTTCTCTTGAGATTTTCCGGCTGACCCCTATTAATCCTCCCTTTATGAAAACCTCCAGAGCTCTCCTCGGATTTTTCTGCCTTCGACTGGCTGTCGCTGCCATTTCCATTCAGGGCGCGGTCGCGGCCACAGCTACCGCTCCAAGGGACCCAGTGAATGAATTTGGCGCGCCTCTGCGGGATGCCCAGGGAGCGCCGATCAATTACACCCGCGAAGAAATCACCGAGCAGGCAAGCGCTTTAGGACCGGTGGCAAACGAATCGACCCGGACGCCAGCGCCCTTGCCGGAGGGATTTGTGCCCGCTTCACCGAGCGTTCGCCCATTTTGGCAGTACGCGATTTTTGGCTCGGGTATTGGCGTAAGCAATATCGTCATTGGCCCGGCTTCAAGCAGCGGCCGCGAAATCATTGTCGGCGGTAATTCCGGAAGCAATTTTGGCGGCGACGATTTCTGGCAGGTGCTTCTCCGCAACCCGACGACCGGCAACTACGATCAGATTTTTGTCAGTCCGATTTATTCCTCCACAGTTAAACGGATTGCCGTGGCTAATGTCACCGGGGACGCCAAGCTCGAGATTGCTGTCATGTTGGCGGATGGTCGAATTTATCTCTATGACCTCGGGACAAAAACCGAGTTGGGTCACATCACCACCGGCGTCACGGGCTTGGAGGGCCTGAGCCTGACCGACCTGAACAACGACGGGCTCGCGGAACTAATCGTGACGACAGCGAACGACCTCTACGTGTTCGATGGCAGCGGGGTGTTGCAATGGCAACTGGCTGGAGCTGGCGGGTACGATGTCGTGGCAGGCCAGATGGATACGGATCCAGCGCTTGAAATCGCCGGGACCAAAGGCGTCGTAGTCGACGCAGCGACCCACCTGGCGCAATGGACAAGGAGCGGGGGTTTCGGCGCCCACTTGAAACTAGCGCCATTGCCGGGCGCGACCTACCAACAGCTGATTGCCGCGGAGAGCTGGTATTTTGTTTATTCTTACGACGTCGCGACTCAGCTGCCCAGATGGTCCATTCGAACCCAGCAGGATATTGGCGCCATCGAGGTCGCTGATGTCGATAATAACGGCGTCCCCGAAATCCTGGTGGGCGACAATCAGTGGGGCCAGGTGCACGCCTACGATCTCAACACTCAGCTCCAAAAATGGCAGGCAAACAATCCGGAACACGGCGTTACCAACGTTGCCGTCGCCGACGTGGACAATGACGGCGTCGTTGATCTTCTCTGGGGCGCCGGTTGGACGTCGACAGGCTCCGATTATTTGTACGTGGCCACCACGACGGGCACACCGACGATCAAGTGGCGCAGCGTAGACCTGGAGGGGCCTTTCGTTGGTCCGATCATTGGCGATCTCGACGGCGACTTTCGTCCGGAGTTGGTCGTATGCTCATGGGAATCGGAGTCGGGGTATAGCAGCGGACGCATTCTGGTTTTCGACATGGCAACAATGGCGTTGCGCGGCATGTCCGCGCCGATCGGCGGTGGCTACGGCTCGACCCTGGACTTGAAACTGCGCGACGTCGACGGCGACGGACGGATGGAGATCGTGGCGGTGACTGCATCCTACGGCGGAAAAATCGAAGTCTACGGCTTTAATTCAGCGAACACTTTTGCCCTCAAATGGTCCTCCGCGGCAGGTGGCTTTGGCTCATCGTTTAACTTTGTGGACGTAGCGGATCTGAACGGCAATGGCACGCCTGAGATCATAACGTCGAGCAGCGGATCGGACGGGGTATATGTCAATATTTACGATTACCCCGCCACCACTAACCCGTGGCGCTCGGTAAACCTGGCCAGTAGTGGTTCAGTGAAGGGACTGGTCGTAGGCGATTTCGACGCGAACGGTAGCAACGACATCGCCGCCCTTGTCTCCACTGGAGACCTTTACACTTTTGACGGTCCTTCGCGGCAATTGAAAAACCTCAAACAACAGACTGGGGGTACCATTATCAGTGATCGCCATACGCCGGCAGGCCTGATCTTGGGCGACAGCTCGGGTGTCGGCCACTTCTGGCAATATACTTTGAATAAGTACGTGGAGGATTACTCTCGCCAGCTCGGATCCGGCGCGCTTGATGGCGTCACCGTCCTGCCGAATGGCGCCCTCTGGTCGGGGCAGGGCGGCGTCGTAACCTTGCGGGTACCCCCTTATACCAGCGTCGATTGGCAAAGCCCGGTTTACGGCACCGGTTTCGGTCATTTTGTCGCGACGGATAATCCCAACGGTGAGGCGCGGGTGTTCAGCTCCGCTGCGCACGCCGTGGCAGGATTCAATTACACATCATCTTTGCCAACACCCAGCCCGACCCCAACCCCCACTCCTTCTCCGACACCTACCGCTACAGCTACTGCCACGGCTACACCTACTGCAACCGCTACAGCGACTGCAACTGCGACCGCTACAGCGACGGCCACAGCCACAGCGACGGCAACTCCGATCCCGACACCGAGTCCGTCGCCCGCCTCCATGGGGAATCTTTCCACTCGTTTGCCGGTCGGCACCGATGACAACGCACTCATTGCTGGTTTCATCGTGGGAGGCAATCAATCCAAGAAGGTTCTTATTCGAGGCATAGGGCCATCCCTGGCTGGTTTCGGCATCTCTAATTTTCTCGCCAATCCGACCCTGGAATTACACGACGGCACCGGCCAATTGATCGCATTCAATAACGATTGGCGCACCGATCATGAGGACGAGATCATCCACACGGGGATCCCACCCTCGAAAGATCTTGAAGCCGCGATCATTGCCACCCTGCCGGCGGGTAACGCCGGCTATACGGCCGTCTTGCGCGGGATCAACGGCGGAACCGGTGTGGGCGTCGTCGAAGCTTACGATCTGGATAGCACGGCCGACTCGAAGATGGTGAATATCTCCACCCGTGGTTTGGTCCAGACCGGCAATAATGTTTTGATCGCGGGCACGATTTTGCTCGGGGATTTGCCGCAGAGAGTGATTGTTCGCGCCATTGGTCCTTCGTTGAATGTGCCGGGAAAACTGGCCGACCCGATCCTGGAATTGCGCGATGGAAACGGCGGTCTGATTCGCTCGAACGATAACTGGCGAACCGACCAGGAAGCGGAAATTATTGCCACCAAGATTCCTCCGAGCAATGACCTTGAGTCGGCAATCGTGGCGTTACTCCCCGCTAACGGGGCCGCCTACACGGCGGTTGTCCGGGGTGTCGGAGACACTCCCGGCATTGGGGTCGTTGAGGTTTACGCCCTGCAGTAGCGGGCGCTACCGCTCGAAGTTATTATTTCGTGAGCGCGGCTTGGGCGGCCGCTAATCGCGCGATGGGAACGCGGAAGGGACTGCAACTAACGTAGTCTAGTCCGAGGCGGTGGCAGAACTTCACGCTGTCGGAGTCGCCGCCGTGTTCGCCGCAAATGCCGAGCTTGATGTTCGGCCGGCTCTTCCGGCCTTTGTCGACGGCGATTTGCATGAGCTGGCCGACGCCGGTCTGATCGAGGGACGCGAACGGGTTCTTCTTGAAGATCTCGTTTTCGACGTAAGGCATGAGGAAGTTCCCCATGTCGTCGCGGCTGATGCCGAGCGCCATCTGGGTGAGGTCGTTCGTGCCGAAGCTGAAGAACTCGGCGCTCTGCGCGATTTCATCGGCGGTCAGCGCGCCGCGCGGTACTTCGATCATGGTGCCGACCAGGTAATCGAACTTCACTTTCTTTTCCGACATCACCTGCTCCGCGACGCGATGGACGATCTCGGCCTGGAGATCGAACTCCTTCTTGAAACCGACGAGCGGGATCATGATTTCCGGTTTCACTTTGATCTTCTTCTTCGCGACAGCGGCTGCGGCTTCGAAGACGGCGCGGGCCTGCATTTCGGTGATTTCGGGATAAGCGATGCCGAGCCGGCAGCCGCGATGGCCGAGCATCGGATTGAACTCGTGCAGCTGTTCGACTCGCTGCGCGATTTTCTGCGCGGTCACGCCCATCTTCTTGGCGAGGGCTGCCTGCGATTCGGGATCGTGCGGCAGAAATTCGTGGAGTGGCGGATCGAGAAAGCGGATCGTGGCCGGATACCCTTTGAGCGCTTTGAAAATGCCGGCGAAATCGTCGCGCTGATAGGGCAGAAGTTTTGCGAGCGCTGTTTTTCGATCGTCGACGTTGTCGGCGAGAATCATCTCGCGCATCGCATCGATCCGATCGCCCTCGAAAAACATGTGCTCGGTCCGGGTGAGTCCGATGCCGACCGCGCCAAAAGCGAGCGCGTTCTCGGTTTGCTCGGGATTATCGGCGTTACAACGCACATCCAGGCGCGCGGCCTTCGAGCACCAGGTCATCAGTTGGTTGAACGCTTTAAACTTCTCGGTCTTCTGCGCCGCCTTGTCGCCGTGGAGCATGCCGGTGATGATTTCGCTCGGCGCCGTCGCGAGCTGACCGGCGTAAACGGTACCGCTGGTCCCGTCGATGGAGAGAAAATCTTCGCCCTCCTTGAAGATCTGCTTACCGACCGAAACAGTCTTCTTCGCGTAGTCGATTTGTAACGCCGACGCGCCGCAGATGCAGACCTTCCCCATCTGCCGCGCGACCAGCGCCGCGTGCGACGAGACGCCGCCTCGCGCCGTGAGAATGCCTTCCGCCGCGATCATGCCGCGCAAATCTTCCGGGCTCGTTTCGTTGCGAACGAGCAGTACCTTCTCTCCCTTTTCGGCCGCGCTAGCCGCGCGGTCGGCGTTCAGGTAAATCCTGCCCGACGCCGCGCCGGGTCCCGCCGGAAGTCCGCTCGCGATTGCTTTCGCCTTCTTCACTTCCGCCACATCGAAGATCGGCGCGAGAAGCTGGTCGAGTTGATCGGCTGGATTGCGCATCACCGCCGTGTTCCAGTCGATGAGCTTCTCCTTGAACATGTCCATCGAGAACTTGAGCGCCGC
>JBEEHI010000312.1:0-8551 GCA_041167305.1 Verrucomicrobiota bacterium | reverse complement strand
GTGACCAAATCGTTTCGCGCGCTCCAGAAATGATTTCCTTCGCGATGAAAATATTCCCACAACGTCTCGTCCGGGCGCGGCTGCGGAGCTTCCACCCTCGCTGCGATGGCCGCGGTCGTGATGGCGTTGAGAATTTGATGCGACAACGGCAACGCGCCTTCGAGGTAATCGAGCCGGATCGGGACCGGCAGAATGTTTTCCTCGCGCAACGCCGGGAACAGTCCCGCCTGCACCAGCGAAGTTTTCCCGAGGCCCGACACGCCGTAGAGCAGCGTGAGCGTATCGCGCCGGACCAGCCGCAACAGGTCCTCAATCTCGTCGCCGCGTCCCGCGAAAAAGCTGCGGTCCCCTTCCGTGAAGGAAGCGAGCCCGATCCACGGATGCTGGGCGTCGGCCCGATCGGCCCCGGAACCGTTCATTGGGCAGCGGCCTTCAGGCGACGTTCGCGCACGATATCGGTCAGCGTCTTGACGAATTCCGGTTTCGCTTCACCGCCGGTCGCGCGCGTGTAGTGGAAGTCGCGAAAGCCACTGAAGCTCACCGCGTTTTCCGGCGTGTCGTCGATGATCACCGGATGGATCAGCCGCGCTGTCGCACGATCCATGTCGCGCAATCGTTCCAGGGCCCGATTCCATTCCCGAATGAAAATACCTTCGTCGCGCTTGTTCGTGTTTGCGGAAATGACCGGGACAAAAACATCGCAGCTCGCGATGTTCTGCTCGATCACCGGCCACCAGGGATCGCCGGAGCCGAGGCGGCCCTTGTCGAACCATACATCGAGGCCCGCGTTGCCGAGGCTATTCTGCAATCGCTCGACCGATTCCACGTCCTGGCTCGCGTAGCTGACGAAAACCGCGGGAGGCTTGCTCGCAACGAAGGACGCGTGCACTTCGGACGACGCGGCAGGCTTCTCCGCGAACGCGTCCCATTTTTCCACGAGCTGATCGACGAACTCGATCGGATTCGCGACGCCGAACGACTTCGTTTGCGGGCTGAAGTTCTCCAGGAAATCGCGCAGGTGCAGGTCCGCCACCACCGCGCCATCCGCGACGAACTCGCGCGTCTCATTCCCGCTGTAGAGCCGATCGCGCCGGGCCAGCCGGACGAAGAACCGCGCCAGCCAATCCGGATGCGCATTGCCGATAAGGAGCAGGCGCTTCGTGCGCAATTCGTCGAAGAGATTCGCGAGCCGGCCCGACATCGATTCCTCGTGCAGCTTCCAAATGAATTCGAGCGTCTCTTCGTCGATCAATGCGCTGTCCGGGATGCCGGAAATTTTGCCAAAGAGATGGAACACGATGCGGTGCGGCGAGCGCGCGTAATCGCGCGGAATGTCGCAGAGCGTGGAGTTCGGCGCGTAGGCGAAAACGTGATCGGCCGGCGTCCCTAGCGCCTTCGCCAGGAGCGAATCGACGGTGGTGCTGACGAACAACCGCAGCGGCTCGATGGTGGCCAGTTTGCGCAGCGGCTCAGGAACCGGGAGCTGGCCATTCGCGTCGCGCAGCTCGCTCAGGATTTCGAAGGTCTTGATGTTAACGTCGTCGCGGGAATTGCGCCGGCTCGCGTTCAGGTAAGACGCGACGACCTGATCGATGCTCGAGCAGGGCCCGCAATCATCGACCTCCAGTTCCTTCGCCAGGCGCTGCGCCAGGTACTCATAAAGCAACTGCGACTTCCCCTCGATCTCGATCCGCAGCAAATCCCGCCCCACGATCGGAATGACCACACCCTTGGCAATGGATTGGAGCAGCTTGCTCCATTGTTTCGAATCGTCGCTCACGCGGCGAGATTGTCAGGAACTGCAAGACTTCGCAACTCAGCGGTGAGACTTGCCCGCGAGCGGACTCGGACCATCTTAAAAACTGCCAGGAAACGATCCAACCCCACACTCCAGCCCCGGCAAACTTGCATGAAAACAAACTGCGCCCTCGTCCTCGCCATTCTTAGTGCACTCTTGCCGGGAACGACTCGCGCCCAGACGGTTTTCTCCGGTGCGGGGACAGCCCCTGCGACCGCGGCCCGGGACAACTTCCGCGCTGCCATTGGCGGCGGCACGACAGCGGGCGCGAATGGTTCCTTCGGCGGAGTCCGGCGTGAGATCAACTGGGACGCCGTGCCGGCAAACTTCGCCGCTCCCAACACCTTGCCGTTCGATTTCTTCAACGTGAACTCGCCGCGCGGCGTTCTTGTGTATGTTTCCGGAGGCGGCGAAACGCAGGTCAGCGGCGCTAGTACCGACAGCGGCCCCGGCCAACCTGCGCCACAAAACTTCGGAAACCTCGATCCGAGCTACACGACCACGTTTGCCCAGTTCAGTCCGCAGCGACTTTTCACGCCGCTGCGCTCGGGCGTTTCCCTGCCTGGCAACGTGACCGACGTTACCTTCTTCGTCCCTGGCACAACCACGCCGGCGCTCGTGAACAGCTTCGGCTGTGTCTTCAGCGACGTAGACCTCCCTGATTTCACCGCCATCGAATACTTCGACGCCGTCGACCGATCGCTCGGTAAATTCTTTGCCCCGGCGATCAGCGGCAATCAGACCCTGTCGTTCCTCGGCGTGCTTTTTAGTGACAAAATCGTTGGCCGGGTCCAGATCACCACAGGAGAACTGCCGCCGGGACCGGGTGTAATCGATGGCCCGACCAGCGACGTTGTCGTGATGGATGATTTCCTCTACGGCGAACCAGTCGCGGCGCCGGCGAAGTTGCTTAACCTGTCGACACGCGCGCGAGTGCTCACCGGGGATCAGAGCTCGATTGCCGGCTTCATCATCGTGGGTAGGCAAGGGACAAGTATCTTAGTGCGCGGCTTGGGGCCATCGCTCACGGCCAGCGGGGTGCCGGGCGCATTGCAGAACCCGGTGATTGAACTCTACCAGGGCAACACGTTACTGAAAACAAACGACAACTGGAAGGTCGACGATAAGACCGGCAACTCGCAGCAGAATGAGATTCAAAACACCGGGCTCCCCCCGAGTGACGACCGGGAATCGGCCATCGCGTTCCTTCCCGAGGCTGGCACTTACACCGTGGTATTGCGCGGCAAAAATAACACGACCGGTGTTGGCGTAGCCGAAATCTACGATTTGTCCGAGTCGGGCCCTTCGGCGCTCGGGAATATTAGCGGCCGCGCCTTTGTCGATACCGGCGACAACGCTCTGTTCGCCGGGTTCATCAGCGGCGCTGGCGGCGGGGCGCCGACGCGGATTGTAGTCCGCGGGATCGGTCCGTCGCTGACGGCGGCAGGCGTGCCGGGCGCGTTGCAGGACCCAATCTTGAGCGTGTTCAACAACAACGGCGCCGTTGTCGCCACTAATGACGATTGGAAAACCGGTGTCCAACAATCTGAGATCGAGGGTACCGGTCTCGCTCCTTCAAATGATCGCGAAGCGGCGATCGTCGGTTCGTTTCCTGCCGGCAGTTATAGCGCGATCGTCCGCGGCAAGAACAACTCTACTGGAGTCGGATTAGTCGAGATTTACCACGTTCGGTAACGAACGCGCGGGTCCGGTGTTCCCTGCGACTCGCGCTGGTAGCCAAAGGCATCGAGCGGCGGAGCGCTCGATCCACCTGCGCTTCCTCCTCAAATTTCGCGTTCTGCTGCTCTCTAGCCGCCCCGTTGTATCGGGGCGTTGATAACGCGGCGACAGAGCGCCGCGGCTACAGCGTCTTCCTTTTGCGGTTGCATTCCCGCTGCGGAATCGCTTTGCTCCGGCAAACGCAACCATTCGGCGGAAACCGAATTCACTACTGGACGACCACCATGGAACCAAGCACTCCGCCGCCCGTTATCCTCGACGTCGACGAGAAAAAACGGCCAGAACTCACTTTTCGGGGCCTGCTTGTCGGCGTGATCATCACGCTGGTCTTCACCGCCGCCAACGTTTACTTCGGGCTCAAAGCCGGCCTGACTTTTTCAACGTCGATTCCGGCGGCCGTCATTTCGATGGCGATCCTGCGCAGTTTTAAAAACGCAACCGTCCAGGAAAACAACATCGTCCAGACCGTCGCCTCAGCCGCCGGCACGCTCTCATCCATCATCTTTGTCCTGCCGGGTTTGATCATGATTGGCTGGTGGACGGAGTTTCCATTCTGGATCTCGTTTTTGATCTGCGCGCTCGGCGGCATTCTCGGCGTGATGTATTCGATCCCGCTCCGCCGTGCCCTCGTCACGAACTCCGATCTGCCGTATCCGGAAGGCGTCGCCTGCGCCGAAATGCTTAAGGTCGGCAGTGGCGACAAGGCGAGCGCGTCCGAAGTCGAACAGGGCGAGGCCGGTCTGCTCGCGGTGCTGTGGGGATCAATCGTGTCCGCCGGGTTCGCGTTTATCGTGGGCACGCAAATGTTCGCCTCGGATGTCGCGCAGACTCTTCGTCTTCGGCGCGACGCGGTGACCGGTTACGATTTCAATCTTTCCTTCGCGCTTTTCGGTGTCGGTCACCTGGTAGGTTTGTCGGTCGGCATTGCCATGCTGGTGGGCGCGTGCATCGGCTGGGGCTGGGGCGTGCCGCATTACTCACAAATGGCGACGGACTTGATTCATTCCGGGGTTGCGCTGCCCACAACAAAAGCATTTCAGGCACTCGTCAAGGCGGTGAACTCGGGAGAAGCGCCCGCGATTGCCCAGCAAACATGGAGCAATTATGTGCGCTACATCGGCGCGGGCGCGATTGGCGTCTCGGCTATCTGGACCTTGCTGAAATTGGTGAAGCCGGTCGTGCGAGGACTAGCCAGCGCGATGGCTGCGAGCCGCGCGCGCAAAGCCGGCAAGAGCGCCACGTTGCCGATCACCGAGCGCGATATCCCGATCGGCATCGTCGGTCTAGTCACCTTGGTTTGCATGCTGCCCATCGCCTGGGTGCTCGGCTTTTTCGCAAACAGCGGCGGACTCGGCGCGCACGTGACCACGCTCGTCATCGGCGGCGTGGCCTATGTTTTTCTGATGAGTTTTTTCGTCTCGGTAGTTTGTGGTTACATGGCCGGACTCATTGGTTCCTCCAATAGCCCGCTCTCCGGTGTTGGCATTCTGGTCGTGATCGGCGCCGCCCTGCTGCTTGTTTTCGGCGTGAAATCACACGTGCCGCCCGATTCTTACAAAGCCCTGATCGCTTTCGCGCTTTTCACCACCGCCGTCGTTTTCAACGTCGCCGCCATCGCTAACAACAACCTGCAGGATCTGAAGACCGGCCAGCTCGTCGGTGCCACTCCGTGGAAACAGCAGGTCGCTCTCATCATCGGGGTGCTCGCCGGCGCGGTTGTGATCCCGCCCGTGCTCGACCTGGTGAACCATGCCTACGGTTTCGCCGGGGCGCCTGGCGCGGACCCGCTACGTGCCTTGCCCGCGCCGCAGGCCGGTCTCATTTCCTCGCTCGCGCAAGGCGTAATCTCCGGCGAAATCGATTGGGGTTTGATCAAGATCGGCGCCTTGATTGGCGTCATCCTCATCGCGATAAACGAAACCCTTTCGCGCACGACCAAAAACATGAGCCTTCCCCCGCTGGCCGTCGGCCTCGGGATTTATCTGCCGACCGCAAGCACTCTCATGATCGTCGTTGGCGCAGTCGTCGGGTGGATCTTCGATCGCCGGGCCGACCGGACATCCAAGCCGGAAGCAACCAAGCAACTGGGCGTCCTATTGGCGTCGGGTCTGATCGTCGGCGAAAGCGTCATTCTCGTCGTGATCACCGCCATCGCCGCCTTCTCCGGTCTCGCCTTCCCATTCTCGTTGGGCTCTGCAGAAGGCCCTTGGGCCTGGAAACCGGCCGGTATCATTGTTGGCGGTCTCGCTTTTGCCGGTGTGGGATTCCTGCTCTATCGCTGGATCCTTGGAATGGCGGCGAAGCGATCCGCGTGAACCGGTTTACCCGGTACCATGTCCGCCAAACCCGACCAGACCTGTCATTCTGAGCGAAGCGAAGAACCTCTGATCATTTCCCAAGACACGGCGCTTTGAGGCAGAAATAGTCAGAGATCCTTCGCTTCGCTCAGGATGACAGGTTAAGCGCACGCCATGGTCAATATCGATCCGTCCAATCCACCTAACGAGTTCCCGGACATTGTTGGCCCGGCACCGCTGAACCCGATCCTCGCCCGCTTCCGCCCGTTCATTCCGGCGGGCGCGCGGCTGCGCGAGCTGACAATCTTGCCGCTCATCATTGGTACGCTGCTCGGGATGGTCTTCGGCGCGTCCTCGCTTTACCTCGTGCTCAAAGTCGGACTCACGGTGAGTGCGTCCATTCCTGTCGCAGTCATTTCGATCACGATCTTCCGCCTGCTATCCAAGTTCGGCCTGCGGGATTCCACGATTCTCGAAAACAACATCGTGCAGACCGCGGGCTCGGCGGGCGAATCCATCGCCTTCGGTCTCGGCGTGACCATGCCGGCGATCATGATTCTCGGTTTCGATCTCGAGATCACGCGCGTCATGCTGGTCGCCATCCTTGGCGGACTGATTGGAATCCTCATGATGATTCCGCTGCGCCGCGCGCTCATCGTCCAGCAACACGGTTACCTGAAATACCCGGAAGGCACGGCCTGCGCCGAAGTGTTGAAGGCCGCTGCGTCCCCGGAATCGCGCGATGCCGCGCATGCCGGCGATGCCGTGGCGCGCGCGGCGGCGGACGAAGCGGTCAGCGGCGGCAAGATCATCATCGGCGGCTTCGCGATCGGTTTTATCTACTACGGCCTGCTGGAAATCTTCAAAGTCATGAAGGAAATCCCGGAGAAAATTTTCGGGAAACCATTCGAAGGCGCCTCCATTTCGCTCGAGAACAATCCCGCGCTGCTCGGTGTCGGTTACATCATCGGTCCGCGCATCTCGGCGCTCATGATGGGCGGCGGCGTCCTGTCGTATCTCGTCCTCATTCCCGCCATCAAATTTTTCGGCTCCGCCGGAACGTTGCCGCTGGCGCCGGAAACGGCCCACAGCATCGCCGACATGTCGGTCGAGCAAATTCAGAAGGGCTACATTTTATACATCGGCGCAGGAGCCGTTGCCGCGGCCGGCATCATCAGTCTCTTCCGTTCGCTGCCGCTTATCTGGCATGGGTTGAAAGGCGGGCTCGCGGACCTCCGCGGCGCCGGTGTCGCGCGCGACGATGTCCCGCGCACAGATCAGGACCTCTCGATGAAATGGGTAATCGGCGGGATCATCGCCTTGCTGATCGTCATCATGATCGCGCCGCAACTGAATCTGCGCTTTAACTTGTTAGGCGCGATTCTCATCGTCGCATTTGGTTTCCTCTTTGTGACCGTTTCGTCGCGGCTGACCGGCGAAGTCGGCTCATCGTCGTGTCCCACCTCCGGCATGATGATCGCGACGCTGCTGCTGACGTGTCTCATTTTTCTCGTCATCGGCTGGACCGCGCCTCCCTACTTCGTCACCGCGCTCTCTATCGGCGGCATCGTCTGCATCGCGTCTTCGAATGGCGGAACTATTTCGCAGGACCTAAAGACCGGTTTCCTGGTCGGCTCGACGCCGAAGTATCAACAGATCGCGATCCTCATCGGCACTCTCGCTTCCGCGCTCATCCTCGGACCGATCCTGATGCAGTTTAATCAATCCGGCGCAGTTTACGTTCCGGTCGCCGGCAACAAGGATTTCGCCTTCCCTTCCAGCTATCACGCTGCTCCCGCCGATTACCTGAAAGACGATAGCGGCCAGCCGAAACGTGAGCGCTTGTCCGGCGCGCAAGCGGGCGGCGACTCGAAGGACTATTTTGTTTACCACAAGACAAACACGGAATTCGCGCCGGCCGGCCGCTACCTTGTTAACGACGACGGCGTGCCGATCTACCTCGCCGATCCCGGCATCAATGGCGTTTACGACAAGCGGCCCGACGGTACGAGCGTCCAGAAATTTACCGCGCCGAAAGCGACGCTTGTCTCTTACATCATCAAAGGAATCCTGGGCGGGCAACTGCCGTGGGGCTTGGTTTTGCTGGGCGTTTTCATCGCGATTGTCCTCGAGCTTTCGGGAGTTTCGGCGCTCGCGTTCGCGGTCGGCGTTTATCTGCCGATCTCCACCTCCGCGCCGATCTACGTCGGCGGAATGGTCCGCTGGCTCGTGGACCGATACACCCGGCGCAAACATGCCGGTGCCGAGCTCACCGAAGATCAGCTCGTGGCGGAAGGCGACAGGAGCAACGGCGTCCTTCTTTCATCGGGCTACATCGCGGGCGGCACCCTCGCCGGCGTGCTCTTCGCTTTCATGGCCATCCCGTGGAAGCCGCGCCTCGATAGCTGGGAAAAATGGGCGACGGCCCATAACCCATTCTTCGATGGCCCGTGGTCCGATATCCTCGCGATGCTCCCTTTCCTCGCGCTCACCCTGCTCCTCTACCTCGTCGGCCGCGACACTCTCTTCGCGCCGAAACGAAACCGGTAGGCAACGCCTTCTGATTGTGGGGCGTCTGTGTCAGACGCCATCCGTTTGAGGCGTTTCACAGAAACGCCCTACAATAATCTCGTAGTTCTGCGAGAGTTCCCGATATGGGCGATAAATCACCGAAGACCAAAAACAAACAGGCAGCGCAGAAACAAGCCAAGGCCAA
>JBEEHI010000311.1:0-5880 GCA_041167305.1 Verrucomicrobiota bacterium | reverse complement strand
ACTTCCTGGGCGACGCCAGCCGCAGCTCGAAGTTCAGCTTCGCCGCCGCGAACATCCAGGAGCGCGCCGTGTTCGACGCGCCGTCGCCCACGAACGTGACGACCTTGCCTTCAATGCTGCCGCGTTTTTCCTGGAACGTGAAAATGTCCGCCAGGATTTGGCAGGGATGTTCGTCGTCGGTCAGCGCATTGATCGTCGGCAGGCCGGAGAACTCGGCGAACTCTTCGATGTCGGCCTGCGCGAACGTGCGAATGATCGCGCCGTGGACCATCCGGGCCAGGACACGCGCCGTGTCCTTGATCAGCTCGCCGCGCCCGAGCTGAATATCGTTCGGGTTCAGGAAAATTGTTTCGCCTCCCAGCTCGCGCACGCCGACCTCGAACGAGACGCGTGTCCGGGTGGAGGGCTTGGAAAAGATCAGACCCCAGGTCTGGCCTCGCAGCGGGAACTCCGTGTGCTTGCCGCGGTTTTGTTTTTGCAAAGCCGCCACGCGGAAAATGTCTTCCATCTCCGCACGGCTCAGTTGTTCGATGCTGAGGAGGTTCTTCATGGTGCCGAGGCTAACTCTGCCACCACGGACTCAATCGCGCGCAGGCCTTCCATCGCTTCGGGGCGCTTCAGGTTTAGCGCAGGCAGGAAGCGGATGACGGAAGTCCCGGCCGGAACAGTCAGCACACCAGCCGCGTGCAGCCGTTCCACCACTTGGAGTGATGGCGCCTTTTCACTTCCACGGAAGCCCGGCGCATCTTCGCGAAACTCCAGGCCGATCATCAAACCGAAACCGCGCACTTCTTTCAGCACGGTGGGAAACTTCCGGATCAATCTTTGCAGTTCGTCGCTGATGAAACGGCCGATCTCACGCGCGTTGTCCGCCAGTTGATCGCGCTCAATAACTTCCAGGACTTTGAGCGCTACAGCGCAACCGAGCGGATTGCCGCCGAAAGTCGTGGCATGCGTGCCCGCCGACAGCAGATCGGCATATTGCTCGCGCACCCAGAATGCGCCGATCGGAAATCCGCCGCCGAGGGATTTCGCCATCGAGATGGCGTCGGGCGAGAAATCCGCCGGTGCGTTCCCAAGTGCAACTTGGGAACGAGGATCGTTGGCGACATTCTCGAGAATGCGCTGCCAGCCATGAAAGCTGCCGGTGCGGAAATGTCCCGCCTGCACTTCGTCGAGCATCAACAAGATTCCGCGCTCGTCGCATAGCTTCCGGAGGCCGAGCAGGTACTCCGGTGTCGCTAGAGTGATGCCGCTTTCGCCCTGGATAGATTCGATCAGGATCGCCGCGGTTTTCGGCGTGATCGCGGCCCGCATCGCCTCAAGATCGTTGAAGAGCACCTGGCGAAAGCCGTCCACCATCGGCTCGAAACCTTTCTTCGCTTTCTCCTGCCCCGTGGCCGCGATCCCCGCCAGGGTCCGGCCATGGAACGAGCCGTCGGTCGTCAGGATTTCGTAGCGGCCGGTGTCGTGACCAAATTTTCGCGCCAGCTTGTAAAGTCCTTCGTTCGCTTCCGCGCCGCTGTTGCAAAAGAAACAACGGCCCGGGCCGATCAGCCTGACGAGTGCTTCCGCGAGCTGCGCCTGCGGTTTGGTGAAATAAAGATTCGAGACGTGCAGGAGCTTTCGCGATTGCTCGAGCAATGCGTCGGTGATTTCCGGATTCGCATGACCGAGCGCGCAGACCGCGATGCCGCCGCCGAGATCGAGATAACGTTTCCCGGCGACATCGAACACATAACTTCCCTCACCGTGATCGAGCGCCACATCAAACCGCGCGTAGGTCGGAACGACATTTCGCTGGAACAGCTTCCGGATGTCGCTGAGCCGATCGACCTTGAGCGTCTTCATGTCGCCCTCCATCTCCATTTTCATGGGACAACCTCCGTGCCGACACCGGCGTCGGTGAAAATTTCGAGCAGGATGGAATGCGGCACCCGGCCATCGACGAACTGCACTTTCTCGACGCCGCTCCGGATCGCCGCGACCGCGCTGTCCACCTTCGGAATCATCCCCTCGCCTATGATTCCCTTCGCTTTCAGCTCCGGCACCTCGCTCGCACTGAGATGAGTCATCAATGATTTCTCATCGCCCGGCTTCCGCAGCAATCCCGGCACGTCGCTCATGAAAACGAGCCGCCGCGCCTTCAGCGCAATCGCGGTTTGCGCGGCCGCGATGTCGGCATTGCAATTAAAGATCTGGCCGCGCGGGCCGCGAGCGGTGGGGCTGATCACCGGCGTGATGCTGCGCCGGATGCATTCCCGCAGCGGCTCGAGGTTCAATTCATAAACTTCGCCCACAAACCCGAGGTCGATCGGCTTTCCCTTCTCGTCCTTAGGCGAAAGCTTCCGGCATCGGAAAATTTCGGAACCGGCGAATCCGCGGGCTTTGCCTCCGAGTTCCTCGATAGCCGCGACAATCTCTGGATTGACCTCGCGCGAGAGAACATCGTCCACGATTTTGACGGTAGCTTCGTCGGTCACCCGCTGCCCTTGCAAAAATTTCGTCTTCAGGCCGGCGGCCTCCACTGCGCGCGTGACCGCTTTCCCGCCACCATGCACCACGACCGGGTTGATCCCGACGGATTCGAGAAACACGATCTCGCGCGCGACGCGGTGCCGCTCGGCCGGATCGGGCGAATCCATGAAGCTGCCGCCATATTTCACGACGAAAGTCTGGCTTCGGAAACGCTGAATGTAGGGCAGCGCTTCGAGCAAGGTTCCCGCTTTGGTGATGATGTTCTGCATGACTGAAATTACCCGCCGAGCGATTTTGGATCGCTCAGATTCCCTTTGTTAAACTCCACATATTCTTCCGTGAGATCGCTCGTGTAGAGGACGCAATCGTGCCGGCCGGCATTCAGGAAAATATGGAGATCGAATTCCGGCTGGGCAACGATGGCTCCCAGCGTTTGCAAACCGACGCGTGTCGGCTGGCCGCCGCGCACTGCGAAAGTGATCTTCGTTTTGCCGGGCGAGCTGTAACCGACATCCACCTTCGCCTCGTTCACTTTCGCATTCGAATAACCCATCGCGCACAGAATCCGGCCCCAGTTTGGATCGCCTCCGAACCAGCTGGTTTTCACGAGCGTGCTGTTGGCGACCGATCGCGCGACCGCTTCCGCATCCGCTCCCGTTCGCGCGCCCTTCACGTGCAGCGTGATGAAGCGAGTCACGCCCTCGCCATCGCGCACGATCATCTTCGCCAGCTCGAGGGTGACGAAGTTGATGGCGTGCTGAAAAATTTCACGATCCAGGCCGGCGTTGCGCGCCATTCCGTTCGCGAGAATCAGCACCGTGTCGTTCGTGCTCATGTCTCCATCTACCGTGATGCGGTTGAAACTCTGGGCGACTGCCTTTTCGAGCATGTCTTTGAGCAGCGCCGGTTCAATCGCGGCATCCGTCGTCAGAAACGCCAGCATGGTCGCGTGCAACCCCGCGGCCGGTCCCTTGCCAGTTCGACTCATCCCCGGCTGAATCATCCCAGCGCCTTTGCAGATTCCGCCGAGCCGAACCCGGACACCGCTTAATTCAAACTCGATGGCGATCTCCTTTCGCCGCGTGTCGGATGTCATGATCGCTTCGGCGGCTCGACGCGCGTTCGACGGTGAAGCCACCAAACGGACCGCCGCGTCCGCGATCCCCCGCTTCACGTTCGCCATCGGCATCGGCACTCCGATGCGGCCGGTGGAACAGACGAGCACTTCGCGGGCTTCGAGTCCAAGACTCTGCGCGGTTAGCTCGGTCATCTCTTCGGCGTCCGCCATTCCGCGGGCGCCGGTGCAGGCGTTGGCGTTCCCGGAGTTGACCACAATCGCGCGGGCGAATTTTCTCGCGGCATTTCGGGCGCTCACTTTCACCGGAGCCGCGCAGACCTGGTTCGTCGTGAACATTCCCGCCACGGCTGCCGGAATGTCGGACACGATCAACGCGAGATCGTCCTTCCGCCCTTTCTCCGAGCCCTTCCCAGTGCCCAGCTTCTTGATGTCGCAAAACACCGCCGCGGCCTTGAACCCGCGCGGCGCGCAAACCGAGCCGGGCATTATTTTGAAGTTGGTCTGGGGGGCGCAGGCTGCCAGCCTGCCCTCGCCGGAAACTGCGTTACGCGCGTTCACAGTAATCCGGCGGTTTCTTCGTAACCGCACATCAAGTTGAAACATTGAATCGCCTGGCCGCTCGCGCCTTTGACCAGGTTATCCTCGGCGCTCATCACGATCAGCCGGCCGGTGCGCGGATCGTGGCGCCAGGCGATCTCGATGAAGTTGGAGCCGGTGACGTTCTTCGTGTCCGGCAGGGTCTTGTCATCGAGCAGGCGAACGAAAGGCGCGTTCGCGTAACTCTCGCGGAACGCCGTGTCGACTTGGTTCAAGTCCTGACCAATATCCGTCGGCGCGAAATAAAGGGTCGTGAGGATGCCGCGGTTCACCGGCACGAGGTGCGGCGTGAATTGAATCGTTATTGTGTCCGAAGCAGCGACCGATAATTCCTGCTCGATCTCGGCGAGGTGACGATGTTTCGGCACGCCGTAAGGACGGACGCTTTCGTTGCACTCCACGAAAAGATAATCCAGCTCTGCTTTCCGACCCGCGCCGCTTACCCCACTCAAACTGTTGGCAATGATGCTTGCGGACTTGATCAGTTTCTTCCGGAGCAGCGGAATCGTCGGCAGCAGGATGCTTGTCGGATAACAACCGGGACAAGCGACCAGCCGCGCCTCGAGGAGTTTATCCCCGTAAATTTCCGGCAAACCGTAAACCGCGTCGGCCAATAAGTTCGGCGCGCCGTGCTCGTGACCGTAAAACTCCCGGTAGGTTGCCGCGTTCTTGATTCGGAAATCCGCGCTGAGATCGATCACTCTCGCACCCGCGCCCAAAAGCGGCGCAGCGAACTCGACCGCGACGCCATGAGGCAAAGCGAGGAAAACCACTTGAGCTTCGGCCGCGATCTTTTCTGGTGACGCGTCCGTGAACGTCAGAGTTATTGCGGTGGGATGATGGGCGGTCCGCGGAAAAACTTCGGCCAGCGATTTCCCGGCGAATTGCCGTGACGTCGCGACGACCAGCTCGGCTTGCGGATGACCCAAAAGCAGCCGCACCAGCTCCTCGCCCGTGTAGCCGGAGGCGCCCACGACCGCCACCCTGGTTCTCTCCTGATTTTTCACCGCGCAATGCGTATTCCGTCTCGCTGCGATTGCAACGAAAGATTGCTCCTGGAGCCGGCACGCCCTCGTGCCGGTGTGACCACGCTCCCCCTCCCCAGCACGAGGGCGTGCCGGCTCCAAAATCGAATAAACTTTCCGCGCTGAAATCGGTTCGCTAACCTTCACTCATGGAGCCTCTTTATCTCGTCGGCGTCGCAGTGCTCGGGCTGTTCGCGCTCATCTTGTGCATCGTCCTTTTCAATTTCTTCGGGCTCTGGATTCGCGCCCGGATTGCAAACGCGCCAGTGGGCCTGGGAAAAATGGTCGGCATGCGGCTGCGGAAAGTGCCGGTGGGCATGATCGTCGACAACCGCATCACCGCGGTCAAAGCTGGCATCGAGATCCCGAGCGATCCGCTCGAGGCGCATTACCTCGCGGGCGGCGACGTTTCCCAGGTGATCCTGGCGTTGATCGCCGCCGATAAAGCCGGCATCTCGCTCGATTTCAATCGCGCCTGCGCCATCGATCTCGCCACCAAGGGCACCGGCAAGACAGTCCTCGAAGCAGTCCGCACCAGTATCAACCCGAAAGTGATCGACGTGCCGAATCCCGCGAGCGGCCGCTTGACGATCGACGGCGTCGCCAAGGATGGCATTGGAGCGAAAGTAAAAGCGCGGGTGACGGTGCGCTCGCACCTGGACCGTTTCGTCGGCGGCGCCACCGAGGAGACGATTATCGCGC
>JBEEHI010000310.1:0-9819 GCA_041167305.1 Verrucomicrobiota bacterium | reverse complement strand
ATTTCGTCATCCACGGCAGCGCGTCCAGGTCGACGTTGCCGCCCGTGAGAACGAGGCCGACACGTCTCCCACGAAGATCGACGCGCCCTTCCACGACCGCCGCATACGGCACAGCGCCCGACGGCTCGACTACGATTTTCATGGTCTCCCAAATCCCGCGCATCGCGGCGATGATCGCTTCATCGCTCACGGTCACGATGTCGTCCACGTAGCGCTGGAGCAGTTCAAAATTCGGTGCGCCAAGATTCGTGCGTAATCCGTCAGCGATCGTGTTTTTCTGCTCCTGGTAAATGAGGTGGTGTTGCCGGAACGATTGGGCGGCATCATCCGCGCCGGCCGGTTCGACAGCAATCACCCGAATTTCGGGCCGCAGGCTTTTCGCGGCGACCGCGGTGCCGCAAAGGACCCCGCCACCACCGACCGGACAAAGAAGAAAACCGAGATCGGGCACGTCCTCGAGCAACTCGATGGCGATTGTCCCCTGCCCTGCCATGACATCTTCGTTTTCGAATGGGTGAATTAAGGTCGCACCTGTTTCCGCGATCACGCGCGCGCAGGCTTCTTCGCGCGCCCGCTGGTTGGGCTCGCAGAAGACAATCCGGCCACCATAACCCTCGACCGCGCGTACTTTTACCTTGGGCGAATTCGACGGCATCACGATGTGAGCGACAATTCCGCGCAGCTTCGCAGCGCGAGAGAGAGCCGCTGCATGGTTACCAGAAGAATGGGTCGCCACCCCGCGCCGCGCCGTCTCGTCATTGAGCGCGAAGACAGCGTTCGTCGCCCCGCGCGCCTTGAACGCACCAACTTTCTGGAAGTTCTCGCACTTGAAAAAGAGCGACGCACCACTGGCGGCATCGAGCCGCTCGCTGGTCAGAACGGGAGTGCGATGAATGTGCGGACGGATCCGATCGTGCGCAGCGCGGATCGAGGCGAGGTCGAGAGGCATGTTTAGACAGTCGGCCGCGCTTCCTTGCCGAACAAATTCCCGACGGTCATACGCTCGGTAACCGGCTCCAGCTGGGCGATGAAGTCGCGAAACCGCTGGGAGAAAACCGGCCCGCGCTGGGTCAAATAATAATGGATGCCAGGCGTCGCGACATAATGCTGCAACAGTTCGCGCCAGCCTTCCCAGAGCTGGGCATCGAGCAGTCCGTAGACGTAATGGTAATGAATCGTCTCGAGCGCCTTCATGAATTGGTAAGCCGCGTGAAAAAATCGCGCCTGATCTTCGGGCGACAACGCTTCGAGATTCTCGAGCCCGGTTCGCCAAACGCGGCCCAGCTCCGCGTTTTCCATGAATGGCTTGGTCACGTCCCGGAGCGCCGCCGCCGCCGCATCCTGCGCCGCCACTCGCGCCACTCGCGTGCTGCTCCGCAATTGCACTGCAAGATACAAGACCGAGATGACAACGGCGAGCGAGCCGACGAGCTGCGACACCGCGCTGATTGCTTCCCAGTTCATCAACCGCAAAGTTAAAGAAGCGGAATGTGATGCGTCGAGTGATTTTGACGAATTCTCGATTCGCCAGATCGTTCAGGACGGATGAATCCTTACGCGAAGCCCAGCGAGAAAAAGGTCCGTGAGAATCGCCCCAAGATTTCTCATTTGCCGAGCTCAGTCGAAACGCGAACGCGCCAGGAACGGCTAGCCGAAAAACAGGCCGTCGCGGCCGAGCGCCGTGCCATCAAGAAATCAGCGCGCCGGCATTTGAAGCACGAGATGGAAGAGGAAATCTCGAAACTCGAAACCCGAAATCCGAAACAATAACCGAAGGAAAGAGGGGCTGAATGACCAAAACGGTTATTCGCTCTTGCGAACGATTGCGCCGAAAATGTTCATCAGCTCTTGAGCCTCTTGCACGAGTGCGTCGCGCTCGGTGTCGACGTGGTCGGTCGCTTCGATTATCGCAGCCAATACCGAGTCTCCTTCGCTTCCTTGCGGCAAATCTTGATGCGACAAATGAAGTCTTTTTTGCTGAGCGCTTCGTTCGCTTCGATGTAATTGGCTCCCACGGATCCGGAAGATCGAACCAATTGTCGTCCATCCTCGACGTTCCCAACCGTCTTAGGAAGACTCTTAACCAAAGCACGACAACATTTTGCGAATGCGAACGTGCGATCTTCGAGATCAAACCGTTTCGGATTTTCGTCCTGGGGCATTCGAATTTGTTTCGCATTTCGAGCTTCGGATTTCGAGTTTAAAAAGCTGGCGGCTCATATCCTGCTTTTTATTGGCCCGCCATGAATGCCACCCAGCAGATCCTCACCGACACCGATACCCGCCGTTTGATCGCGGGTTTACGCCAGGCTCTCGATATGAATTACGCACGCATCCTGGCCACGGCCCAGACGCGTTGGGAACAGAATTTCGCGGGCAGAGATCCAAGCGATGCCTGCGTGACCGTGCGAATCAGCTCGGGCAAACCGCTCGCTGGCATTCTCCGAAAAACGTCCCGATCGCTCCTTCACGGAGCGTCCCAGCGTCTGCTCGCGTAAGCGGCGGTTCTGCGATGGAGACGGCACGCCCTCGTGCCGTCGAGTTTCCGCCCGGCATCTGATCGCCCCGCCGTTTCCGGCACGAGGGCGTGCCGGCTCCAATCAAGGCGCGCGGTTGTATTTCTTCAACAGCTCGCGCACCCGATCGTGCGAGAGCGTTTCGACTTTGTGATCGTCGCGGCCGGTCATGCTTTGATTGTCGATCAGCGCGTTCAGCACCGCTTCTTCGGTCGCCTGAACGACCGCGTCGAAAATCGGATCGAGCCGATCGTTCGGCAGAGTCTCAACTGACCGCGTGATCTTGTCCGGGTTGGACGCCTCCGGATTCGCGGTCGAAAAGGCGAGGAACAAATCGCCGGACCCGTTCCCGGAAATCGTTCCAGTCCGAGCGAGCCCAAGGGAAACGCGGCGGGCGAGTCGCTTGAGTTGATGAGGCAACAGCGGCGCATCGGTCGCGACGATCGCGATGCATGAACCATTTTCCTTCGGATAAACCTGGCCGGGAATTTCCTTGCCCACTGGCACTCCCGCGATCATGAGCTGAGGGCGCCGACCGAAGTTTGCCTGAACCAGGACGCCGACAGTGAACGTGCGCGGCGCCGCGTCTTTCTTTTCCTTCATCTCAATCCGGCGGGAAGAAGTTCCAGTGCCGCCTTTGAATTCGTAACAGACCATCCCGGTTCCTCCGCCGACGCTCCCCTCATCGATCGCGCCGCCATGCGCGGAATTGAGTGCAGTGAAAACGTGTTCGGGCTTCACGTGGAAGCCATTCACGTCGTTGAGCCAGCCGTCCCAGGTCTCCGCGACAACCGGCAGACTCCAGTAAAAACCGCCGGGATCCGCGCCGCCTTTTTTCACACGCCAGTCAATGATCGCGTCGCGCACCACTCCAACGCTGTGCGTGTTCGTAATGGCGATGGGCCCCTCGAGAAATCCGCCTTCCTCCAGCCAGGCTGTGCCGGTCATTTCGCCGTTGCCGTTGAGACTGAAAACGCCGGCATAGACCGGATCGTCGGTTTTTCCGCGCGGCAGGATCGCCGTGACACCGGTGCGGACCGGGCCCTTTCCGACTTCGAGTTTACCCTCGCCGCTGACAAGCGTGGTGTAGCCGACGTCGACGCCGGGGACGTCCGTGATCGCGTTGAAACTGCCGGGGGTACCATCGAGCGGGATGCCGAGATCGCGGGCGCGAACATGTTGCCTGGGCGATGGGGAAGTTTGCGGCTCCCGGGCGTAGAGAGGTGAAAGCAAGCAAACGAGCGCGAGAACAATGAGGCGCGACGGGATGATCTTCATGTTGGAGAAAACGTCCAACGCCCAACGCCCAACGTCCAACGCCCAATGGAAAAATCTGATTCCCACGCTTCAATCCAATAAATTCTGTTAATCCTGTCCCAATTTTCTGTTTTCTGTTTTCGCGGGCGATTGAAGCGGATTAGATTCAGCGCGTGAGCTATCAGGTTTTCGCCCGCAAATATCGGCCGCAGACGTTCGACGATCTCGTCGGGCAGACGCACGTGACGCGCACGCTCAAGAACGCAGTCGAGCAGAACCGGCTGGCCCACGCGTATCTTTTCGTCGGGCCGCGCGGAATCGGGAAGACCTCGACGGCGCGCATCCTCGCCAAGGCGCTTAATTGCGTGAACGGACCGACGGTGACGCCGTGCGGTGTTTGCGACAGTTGCAAGGAGATCACGGCCGGCAACAGCCTCGACGTGCTGGAGATCGATGGCGCCAGCAACAACGGTGTCGAGCAGGTGCGCGAGTTGCGCGACAACGTTCGCTACGCCCCGAGCAAAGGGCATTTCAAAATCTACATCATCGACGAAGTGCACATGCTCACTTCGGCGGCGTTTAACGCGCTCCTCAAGACGCTCGAAGAACCGCCGCCGCACGTGAAGTTCATCTTCGCCACGACCGAGCCGCAAAAAGTTCTGCCGACGATCCTCAGCCGCTGCCAGCGGTTCGATCTCCACCGGATCCCGGCGAATCTCATCGCGCAACATCTCCAGTTCATCGCCGGAAAGGAAAAGATCGTACTCGATCCCGCGGCGGCGCATGCGATCGCGAAAGGCGCGGACGGCGGATTGCGCGATGCCGAATCGATGCTCGATCAGCTGGTCGCGTTTTGCGGCGACAAGATCGCGGAGGTCGACGTCCTCAGCGTCTTCGGTTTTACGAGCGAACAGACCGTCGCGAATTTCACCGAGAAGATTTTGCGCGGCGAAACCCCGGAAGCGCTCGAACTGCTTCACACCGAGGCCGACAGCGGCAAGGACATGATGAAGTTGATGTCCGACCTGATTTCGTATCTGCGCGACTTGCTCGTCGGCAAAGTGAAACCGGAAGCGCTGGCCGACGATTTGAACCCGGACCTGCAGAAGTCGCTCGAAACCCAGGCCGCCATGATCGAAACCGACCGGCTGCTCGAATTAATCGATCAATTCGCCGCCGCCGAAGGCCGGATGAAATGGGCGCCGAACAAGCGCCTCCATTTCGAAGTCGCCATCATCAAAGCGATCCAGACTTTGAGCCAGGTGACGCTGAACGAAGTGATCCAGAACCTGGCGGCGTTGCGCGACGGGAAAGAGCAGACAGCGCCGGCGAAGCGAAGTGCAGCGCCGGCTCCCGCAGCTGCGCCTGCAGTCGCGAAACCGCAGCCTTCCCGTGTCGCTGAAGAACCGCCAGCGGCGGAAAACAAAAAGGCCGCGCCGGAGCCCTCGCAGATCGATCACAAAGAAGTCTGGCGGAAGACGACTGAAAAAGTTCGAGCAACCCGCAAGTTAATCAGCGGATGGGTCGATGCTGGAACTGCCCTGGGCATCGAAGGCCGCTTCTTCCTCGTGGGATTTCCTCCCGATCACAAATCGGCGATGGAATCGCTCTCAATTCCGCGAACTCGCGAGTTTCTCGAAGCGATCGTCAAAGAAATCAGCGGACAGGATTGGAAGATTAAGTTCGTATTGAAAGAAGGCCTGACGGTCGCCGCGCCGGCCGAACCAACGGCGCCGAAGAAACCGGAGTCGCAGGCGACGTTTAAAGACGATCCGCTCATCCGCGAGGCACTGGAAATTTTTAAGGGCGAAATCAAAACCGTGAATGACTGATCGATTATGAATCTGAACAAGTTGATGAAGCAGGCCCAGAAGATGCAGGAGCAAATGGCCAAGACCCAGGCCGGGCTCGAAGACAAAACCGTCGAGGTGCAGGCCGCGGGCGGGAAAGTGACAGTGGTCGCGAACGGTTCGGGCGACGTGATGTCGATCAGGATCTCGAAGGAGATCGTCGATCCCGAGGACGTGGAATTTCTCGAGGAAGCCGTGCTCAGCGGCGTGAAGCAAGCGATCGCTCAGGGCAAGGAACTCGCGCAAAGCGAGATGACGAAGATCACCGGTGGACTCGGGATCGGCGGGCTGGGGTTGTAGCCACGGCCCTGTGGGCCGTTCAGCTCCGGCAACCCTAACTCCAGACGGCCCACAGGGCCGTGCCTACAACGGGCGGAGTTCGCGGCGATGGTTTTGGAACACGCAGACTTCTTTGATTCCAAATTCGACCATTTTCTCCTCGAGCCGGTCGTAGTTTTCGCCGAGCTGCGCGTGGGAGTGCGCGTCGGAGGCGGTCGTAAATGGAATTCCTTTCGCAATCGCTAGCTGGATGATTTCGTCGGAGGGATAGAGCTCGTTTACCGGTTTACGCCAGCCTGCGGTGGAGAGCTCGATGGCCAGACCACGTGCGGCGATGAAATCGAGCGTCTCAGATACGAGATCAACGATCGGCATCTTCGGGCGGTGGCCGTGGATCTTGATCAGGTCGAGGTGCGACAGGCAATCGACCAGGCCCGTCGCGGCGACCTCGCGGATACGGCGAAAATAATCGGCGTAGATCTGATCGATCTCGCGGCCGGAGAATTGTTCGGCGCCGACAGGTACGGTGTCGAACATTTGGTCGGGGCGATCGAGATAATGGACTGAGCCCAGGACGAAATCGAGGCGGTCCCAGTTTTTCTCCACCCATGCGCGACCGGAGGCGGATGTTTCCGGATCGTTATCCAGCTCGAGTCCGGCGCGAATTTGAATGTCGGGATTCGCTGCGCGCAGTTTGTCGATCTCGTCGAAATCGATCCCGGCGTGATAACGATCGTGATCGGTGAAGGCGATGTCTGTCAGGCCGCGGGCGCGAGCGCTCTCGATCCACGGCTGGAGAAGTTGCTGCGTGTAGGACTGAACGCGATGACCCTGCGGATGACTGTGGTAGTCGGAGAACAGGCTCGTCACGGCGCGGTCATGAACTTCTGCCGGATGCGCAGCTCAGGGAATTGCGGGAAGAAAACCTCGCAGATGAAAACCTTGTTCGCGGAGAGATCGCGGGTGGCAATGGTGGCGGGATAATCGATGTGCTCCTGCGGGTTGACCAGGACGGTGGCGGGTTTGTCTTCAAAAGCGTGGTTGTCGGACCAGATGGTGAGGATCGCTTCGGTGGAATTGCGGAGATAAACCTCGAACCGCTGCTCGCTCGGGAAATCGAGGACGACCGCGCGCTTGGAAATATTCTTCAGGGTAAGGTTCACCTGCAACTGACGGACCTCGGAGAGTTTCACCGGCTCGGGCGAGAGCTTCAGCTCCAGGAGGAGACCACGGAGCCGGGCGTCCTTGTAGTTTGGCGCCGGGTTCGACGACGATTGAAACGGGTGCAACAGCCGGGTGAGCCAGCCGCGCTTTTCCGGCGTGGCGATCGGCTCTTCCGCGCACAAACGCGCCGCCATCGCCAAAGTGACGAGAGCGAAAACAAGCGAACGGCTCATGAGCGGCTAATCAGCAATCGTTGCAAATTCTGTCAAACCCTTTATCAATCCGCCATGCGTAGCGCCGCTGTCCCCGGTTTCATCGCGTCGCAGGGCGAAGCGAAACAACATCCCACGTTTCGCGTCCACGCGGAAGCGAATCCGCAGAAGGATTGTCCGAAACGAAAGTAGGATGCGAACCGGGGCCCTCTTTCTCCTTGGCGGCCTGGTGGCAATCGCGGCGCGCGGCGCCGAACCGTTGAATCTCGTCCTGCCGACGGATAACGACGCGCTCCTCCGCGGCGACGGCCCGGCGTTCTACCAATACATCGACCGCGATTATCACGGCGAAAAATCGACGCCGTGGGAGGGCGGCCGCTATGGCTTTGTGCGCAATCCTGTCGAGACATCGGCGGGGACCATTTACACGCGCTTGCACGAAGGGATCGATATTCGCCCGCTTCAGCGCGACGCAAACGGCGAGCCGCTCGATGCCGTGCGCGCAATTGCGCCGGGCGTGGTGGTGCACACAAGCGAGACGGCCGGTTACTCAAACTACGGGCGCTACGTCGTCGTCGAGCATCGCTTCGACGGGTGCAAATACTACAGCCTCTACGGCCATCTCAGCTCGATTGCGGTGCGCAGCGGGCAGCACGTGCAGCAGCGCGACCAGCTCGGCGTGATGGGGCATACCGGCGAAGGATTAAACCAGACGCGCGCACACGTGCACTTGGAACTGAACCTGATGTTGAGCCGGCAGTTCGAAGCGTGGCACGCCACCTTTTTCCCGAACGAGCCGAACCGCCACGGGCTTTACAACGGGCTGAACCTGGTGGGTCTCGACATCGCCCGGCTTTATCTCGCCCTCCAGAAACAACCGGGGCTGACGATCCCCGAATTTTTGGCCGAGGAGGAAGCGCTTTATCGCGTACTGGTGCCGGCCTCGAAGAACTTCGACCTCGCGAAGTTTTACCCCTGGATGGTCAGGGAAAAATCGGGCGGACAACCGGCGAGCTGGGAGGTGTCATTCAATCGCGCGGGGGTGCCGCTAAAGATTCAGCCCGGGACGAAGGCGGTGTCGGAACCAGAGTTGTCTTACCTGAAGCCGAGCGGGGTAAATGCCGGAGTTCTCACGAGCGACCGAATTTCCGGACGGGGCGCAAACGCCCGGCTGACAGACAAAGGCAAGCAGTTCATGCGGCTGCTGGCGTTTCCGGACTGACAGCCCGAAGAAAACGCCGAACGCTTAACGCCCAACGCCGAATTGGCAGAAATGCAAAGGCTCTGAATTCGATATTCGGCGTTCGGCGTTGGGCGTTTTCTTATCAGAGGGGAGGCTACTTCCCAGCCGAACTAGAATGTTCTATGCTTTTGGAGGAGACGGCATGAGCAGGATCACACGTCGAAAATTTCTGGGGCTCAGTGCGCTGGCGCTGCCGGCGGCACTCGGCGCAAATTCCTCTGCCTTCGAAACGACGACGTTGCGCGTCACCAAACTCGACCACGGCCCGGGTCCATGTCGCCTGGTTCACTTCAGCGATTTCCATTACCGGGGCGACGCCGAGTACGCTACCGAAGTTGTCCGCACGATCAACGAGCTGGCGCCGAACTTCGTTTGTTTCACCGGCGACCTTGTGGAGGAGGCGCGCTTCGCTCCGGCGGCGTTCGATTTCATTCGCCAGATCAGGGCCCCGGTGTACGGCAACCCGGGAAACCACGATTTCCAAAGCGGCGTCGCTTCTGCCGATTTTGAAAAAGCCTTCGCCGCGACCGGGGGCGGCTGGCTCCCGGGCCGGACTGCGATTCTGCCAGACTACGATCTGGAATTGGTAGGCGTGGGACGCGGGGTGCAAGTTTTCGACGAGCCGCGAGCCGCGCGGCAAATTCTCCTGCTGCACTTCCCGCAAATGGCGAACATCCTTCAGCGCCGCTTCGATCTGATTCTCGCCGGCCATTCTCACGGCGGGCAAATTCGGCTGCCGATGCTGGGCGCGATCGTGCTGCCGAGAGGCGTGCGCCCTTATGAACACGGCCTCTACGAAACGCCCGGCGGACCGCTTTATGTGAACGCCGGGATCGGGACCTACCGCATCCCGTTCCGTTGGAATTGCCGGCCCGAGCTGACGCTGATCACGATCTGATTTGTAGGGCGTCTGTGTCAGACGCCGGGCAGAGGATGGCGTTTCACAGAAACGCCCTACAATTAGCACGAAGTCGGGACGCGCTGGGCGAGCGCCACGGCATGTGGAATCGCGCCGACCACAAAGCTCAGACACTCGACTGCGCCTGATGGCTTGCCGGGAAGCGCAATCACAAGCGAGCGCTGGACGATCGCCGCGAGGCTCCGCGACAGAATCGCGTTCGGCGTGATCGTCATCGACTCGCGCCGCATCGCTTCGCCAAAACCGGGAATTTCCACGCGCATGATTCCGCGGATCGCTTCCGGCGTAACATCGCGCACGGCGACGCCGGTTCCGCCGGTCACCAGGATCAATCCGCATCCCTGGTCCGAAAACGAACGGATCGTGTCCTGAATCCGTG
>JBEEHI010000309.1:0-10710 GCA_041167305.1 Verrucomicrobiota bacterium | reverse complement strand
TTTGCGGGTTATCGTGAAATTTCGCGCCGCGTAAAAGGCTTCGCCTCACGCGGCTTTGGGGAAAGCATTCGGCAGGATGTTACGACGTCCCACTAATCAGCCGCGTGAGGCGAAGCCTTTTACGCGGTCAATCCCGGCGCACGCGCAAATAGGAAGGGAACCTCGGCAACCCTTTGGCCGTTAATCCCCGGAACCGATAGGTGATGACCGTCCCCACCGGTGGCGGCGATTCTCGATCGGCGTCGGTCAAGCCGCTCCCGATCGAGAATTCTTTGCCGTCATCCGAGCGAACGCGGAGCGCCCCGAGCTTGCCCGCGAATTTTCCTTTCCCCGATTCGTGCGCGATGACTGTCGCTTCCGCATCGTCGTAAGGCTTGACCTTGAGCAGGGTGGGCGAGCGTCTCGCTTCGTAGGACGACTCCGGCTGGCGCAACATCAATCCTTCGCCGCCTTCGCGGACGACGCGATCGCGTTCGGCGAGGAGTTGGGCCGTGCCCTGACAGCGTTCTTGCGCCACGACTTTGACGAAGCGGTTTCCTTCCGAGACGTTTTCGCGCAAGAACTGCATTCGCTGTTCGAAAGTCCCTTTCGCCTGCGGGGCATCGAATACCATGTAACGGACGCGGTTCCAGCGGTCGTCAGGCGTCTCTGAACGGACGATGCTCATGGTCTCTTCAAACTTTCCATGGCCAATCCATAACTCTCCGTCCAGGGCGACGTCGCGCGGGAGCTCCGCGAGAAAGTAATCGGGTGCGTGAATGAGATTGCCTTTACGGCTCCATAACTTTTGGCCATCCCAATAGCCCCGGAGGCCGTCATATTTCTCACTCATCCACCAGCCTGTCGGATTGATGGACGGGTTCCAAACATTCGCGAGGAGCAGATGGAGCGTTTGGTTTTCCGTCGCCGAAGTGGCGGCACCGGGGTCTTTCTCTTTCGCTGCAAGACTGCCGGCCAGGAAGAAACCGGCCGCTAGTACAATAAGTGTCGCTTTGCATTCTGGGGGAATGTTCATGCCCTAGAGGCTCGGCAATTCCCATTCGCGCTGTCAAGCCTTACCGCGTAAAAGGCTTCGCCTCACGCGGTCTGATCGCTCTATCGTCAAGAAAAAGGTCAGAGCTTACTTCGACACTCGCCCTCGGAAGGGTCAGGAGTCCGCGAGGGATGTTGCGCCATCTGTGCCTCTTCGCGAACGCGCGACGACTTCATCGTTGCGGAGAGCTTAATGAGCTGACCGACCTTGCGGATTTTCTCCTCGAACGGTTGTCGGGCCAGCTCACGGCGCATGTCGGCGTTCATGGTTTGGGAATGTCCAAATCTCTGCAAATTTTCTGCGCGAGGAATTCGATGATTTCGCGATGCCGCGGAATGGAAGACGATTTCTGCGCTCGTCGATTGACGTAGATGGTGTGATTGCCGCCCTCGCGGAGGAATTCACAGCCGTGGTTTTCGAGATGTCGAATCAGGTCACGCCGCTTCATCCGGCCGCGAGCGGTTCACGCAAAACATCAGCACCGCGCAATGACTCCTCCGCCAATTCGCGATTCGCCTGCAAAACCATCTCGACCGCTTCCTTCAAGTTTGCGCGCGCTTCCTCCAGCGTTGCGCCTTGCGTGTTGGCACCAGGAAGCTCCTCTACAAATGCGGCGTAGCCCGCGGGAAATTTTCGGAAGACCGCGGTCAGCTTAATTTCCATATCGATGATGTAGCACGAAATACGGGCGCGTGACAGACTACGTTTTCGATCGTCAGAACGGGTTGCGCTCGGGCCGCCGCCGCAGTCTCTTGGCGACGGCCCTTGAGGTCGCAGCCACGAAATCTTGCTTAACCCCAAAATGGTCGTTCACCTCATCGACGGTACCTACGAATTGTTCCGTCACTTCTACGGGCTGCGCCGGTTCACCAAAGGGAAGGACCGTCCGTACGGCGCGGTGGTCGGCGTGTTGCAGACAGTGCTGCAAATGATCGAGAACGGCGACCTAAGAGGCTCGGCCTCACGCGGTCAGAGAGACACCTATGTTGGCGTCGCTACCGATCACGTGATTGAATCGTTTCGCAATCGGCTTTGGGCGGGCTACAAGACCGGTGACGGCATTGAGCGCGCGCTGTTTGCGCAGTTCCATCCGCTCGAGGAAGCGCTCGCGGCGATGGGCGTTGTCGTCTGGCCGATGATCGAGCTCGAAGCCGATGATGCGCTCGCTTCGGCCGCGCATATCGCGGCGAAAGACAAGAACGTGGAGAAGGTCGCCATCTGGACGCCGGACAAGGACCTGGCGCAGTGCGTTCGGGGTGAGCGCGTGGTGCAGATCGACGGCCGGCGCAAAATCATTCGCGATGCCGCCGGGGTTCGCGAAAAGTTCGGCGTCGATCCGCCGCTCATTCCGGACCTGCTCGCGCTCGTGGGCGATGCGGCCGACGGCTACCCCGGCATTCCGGGCATCGGCGCCAAGACCGCTGCCCAGTTGTTGAACAACCACGGTCCGATCGAAAATTTCCCGCCGGACATCCTCGGCAAACAGCGCGATCTCGCGTTGCTCTTCAAGAATCTCGCGACGCTGCGGACCGATGCGCCGCTCTTCAAGAAAGTCGAGACGCTGCGCTGGCGCGGGGCGACGCCGGCGTTCGCAAAGTGGGCGAAGCGGATGGAGGCGCCGCGGTTGCTCGAGCGCTGCGAAAAAGCCGCGGGCCGCTGACAGTCTTGTTTTTGGCTATAGCCGCTTCTGCACCGCGGCGGCTTCTGCTTCGGCAATCTTGCGGAAGCGGGTGAGAAGCGCGGAAGGAAACTTCGGGTTGGTCACCATAGCCAGGGTGTAGCGCAACTCGCGTTCGCGCAGCGGCCGGTAGACGATGCCGCTGGGAAGCGGTCGCTTCGCTAACTTCGGGATCAGAGTCAAACCGCGGGTGGCGGCGATCACGCTGAAGAGGTTGTCCAGGCTGTCGGCGAGCTCACCGAACGAGGCCGAAAAACCTGCGCCCTTGCAGATGCGGCGCATCCATTTCAGGTGGTCGTCGGTCCCGGCAAGTTGAAGGCCGATGAACGTTTCTTCCGCGAGGTCGAGCAAGGAGACCGTTTTGCGCGTGGCGAGTTTGTGCTGGTCGTCGAGAACGACTCCGAGTTCGCATTGCACCAGCGACTTCACGCTGAACTGGGTCCGCTGCGCTTCGTCGAGAACATCCAGGGGCATGAAGCCAACGTGAATCTCGTCCGCGGCCAGCTTCGCGAGCTGATTGCGGGCACCGATATCGTGGACCACGGCGTTGATCGCTGGGTTGGCGGCGTGGAAGTTCCGCAGCGCCGCGGGCAACAACGCGAAGGTCACCGGCGCGATGGTGCCGATCCGGAGCTCGCCGGCTTTTCCGTGCGCGGCATCGAGCGCGCGCTGGGTGGCGGCTTTGACGTCCGCGAGGATGTCTCTCGCGTCGGAAGCGAAGACGTGGCCGGCGTCGGTCAGCGCGACGCGTCCAGAGATCCGGGTGAAGAGTTCGAAGCCGAGCTCTTTTTCCAGGTCGCGGATCTGGGCGCTGAGTGACGGCTGGGCGAGGTGCAGCTTCGCTGCCGCGCGGCTGAAATTTAATTCGTCCGCCACAGCGACGAAGTAGCGAAGGTGGCGCAGTTCCATCGTGGCGAGGAGACCATAGGCATAACCTATCGCGGCTAGCCAAACAAAGTATTTCCCGGAACGCCTCCGCGGGCCGCAAGTTGTGTCATGCCTACGAACAGGCGAACGAACAGCAGATTGGAATACCCCGTCCACGTGGCGCTGCGGGATGGGACGACTGCGATCATGCGCCCCGTCGGGCCAGCCGATACGGCGCAGCTGGTCGCGGGACTCCAGCGGTTGTCGCGCGAGAGCCGGGTCGGCCGGTTCTTCTACGCCAAGGCGGAATTGACGCCGGCGGAACTGAAGCAGTTTACCGAACGCAATCCAGACAGGCACATCGCGCTCGGGCTGGCGATCGCGGATGATGCGGACCACGAGCTCGACGCCGTCGGGATCGCGCACTGTTTTCGGGACGGACCCGGGTCATCGGCCGGCGAAGTTGCTTTCGCTGTCATTGACGAGTGGCAACGTCTTGGAATCGGGACCGCTCTCATTCAACAGCTCGCATTGCATTGCTGGGAGTGCGGAATCAAATCGTGGCGGGCGACATCCCTGCGAGCAAATCTGGCGCCGCTAAAATTGTTCGCGCGCATCGCAGACGGACTCCTTATGCCAGAGATTGTGGCGGGTGGGCTCACCGTGAAGTTCCGTCTCCGTGAGCCGGATCTTAATGCATTGCCCTCGCACCGAGTGGTCGCGAGCGGGGAGATATCAAATCTGATTCTTTGAGCTGATATCCCTCCATCGGTCACGAACTCCCGATCCAGATCCCAACCAGAAACACCAGCACCCCGCCGACAATCACCTGGAAGGCGGCGCGCAGAAACGGCGTGTCCATGTAGCGGTTTCGAATCCAGCTGATGAGCAGAAGCTCAATCGCCACGACGAAAACAGCGACAGCGGTCGCACTCCGGAAGTTCGACATCAGGTAGGGCAGGGTATGTCCAATTCCTCCAGCCGTGGTCATCAACCCGCACACAATGCCGCGAAGCAAAGGCTTGCCGCGGCCGGTCAGGCTGCCGTCATCGGAGACTCCTTCGGCGAAGCCCATGGAAATGCCCGCGCCCAAACTGGCGGCGAGGCCGACCACGAAAGCGTCGTGACTGTTTTGCGTGGCAAAGGCTGCGGCAAAAACCGGAGCGAGCGTCGAAACCGAACCATCCATCAATCCCGTCAGCCCCGGCTGAACGATTTGCAGGAGGAACAAGCGGCGATGCGCCTTCTCTTCTTCGGCCTCGGCCTGCGGGGTAAGGTGTTGTGCCTGCAAATCGTCCGCAAGGGTCACGTGTTTCCGCTCCGCTTCCGCCAGGTCTCCGAGCAACTTCCGCGTGGATGCGTCGCTCACTTTACCGGCTGCACGCTCATAGAAACGCTGGGTCTCGGTCTCCATCAGCTCGGCGTGACGCCGAACCGCTTTGATGCCGAGCGGCCGGATCATCCAGATCGGCTTCCGGTACACGAACCCTTTCACATCTTCTCGGCGAATCAGAGGAATGTGCTCTCCAAATCGGCGGCGATGTTCCTCGATCAAGACGCGGCGATGCTCGTTCTCTTCCGCCTCCATTTCCGTGAAGATTTGAGCGGTGGCCGGATAATCGGCCTTCAATCCCGCGGCGAAGTCCGCGTAAACCCGCGCGTCTGTTTCCTCGGAACAAATGGCGAGCGCCAGGATTTCCTGTTCGGAAAGGTCTTTAAAGTTTTTGGCCATCGTTCCAGGCAGCTTATCGCAACGGCTGCGAAGAACAACGCCGCGTCAGAGGTTCCGGGGAGCGCACGCGCCTCGCGTGCTGGCGCTGGCGCCCTCGCCAGCGCGAACTTTTTTCTTCGTCCCCTTTTTCTAGTAAAATTCGTTTCGGCGCGGCGCCCAAACCAGCACGGGTGGCGCGTGCGCTCCCCAAAGGAGACAATCAAGCTTCCGTGGAAATGGTCGCTTCGCCCGCCGTCTGGGCGAGGGCTTGTTCGAGCGCGCGCCAGGCGAGCATCGCGCATTTCACCCGCTGGGGAAATTTGCGCACGCCCTGGAGCAACTGAAGATCGCCGAGGCCTTTCGCCGGGTCCGCGCCTTCCTCCGTCACCAGATTCTTGAAAGTGCGCGCCATCTCCGCCGCTTCCTCGCGGCTTTTCCCTTTCAGTTTCATCGTCATCATCGACGCCGATGCCTGACTGATGGCGCACCCTTGTCCGCTGAACTTTATCTCCTGCAATTTGCCGTCCGTTCCGAACTGGACGCCGAGATGAATTTCATCGCCGCAGGAAGGGTTATCGCCGTGCACCACCACATCCGGTTTCTCCAGTGTGCCGAAATTCCGCGGCCTTCTCGAATGATCGAGAATGACTTCCTGGTAAAGCTCTTCGAGGTCCATGCTCAGGCGAAAAAACGCGCCGCCTCGCGCAGGATTTCGATCATCCGATCGATCTCTTCCGTCGTGTTGTAGAAATAGAAACTGGCCCGCGTCGTTCCCGGCAAACCGAACCGGCGCATCAACGGCTGGTTGCAATGATGCCCGCCGCGCAACGCCAGTCCGCGGCGATCGGCGAACGTCGTCAGGTCGTGCGGATGCGCCGCCTTCATCACGAATCCCACGATCGCTCCGCGCTCGCCGGCCGGCCCGAGAATGCGCATGCCCTCCAGCTCGGCAAATCGCTCGATCGCGTAGTTCGTCAGCCGCGCGTCATGCTCGAAGATCGCCGGCCGTCCGATCTGTTCGATGTAATCGATCGCCGCCGCCAGCCCGATCGCGCCGGCAATGTTCGGCGTCCCCGCCTCGAAACGATGCGGCGCTTTCTTGAAGCTGCTTTTCTCCAGCGTCACGCTCACGATCATCTCGCCGCCGCCATGCCACGGCGGCATCGCGTCGAAAATTTCCGCGCGCCCGTAAAGCGCGCCGCTCCCGGTCGGCCCACACATTTTGTGCCCCGAGAACGCAAGGAAGTCGCACCCGGATTCCTGGACATCGATCGGCAAGTGCCCCGCGCCCTGGGCCGCATCGACCAGCGTCACCGCGCCGACGCTCTTCGCCTTCCGGCAAAGTTCCGTCACCGGATTGATCGTGCCTAACGAATTGGAGACATGCGTGAACGCGAACAGTTTCACCTCCGGCGTGAGCAGTTGGTCGAGCTGTTCCAACGCGAGCGTTCCGTCCTCTTGCACCGGCACAAAACGAAGCTGCGCGCCGATTCGTTCTGCCAGGAGCTGCCACGGGACGAGGTTGCTGTGGTGCTCCATCTCGGTCAGCAGGATCACATCGCCCGCGTGCAGGGATTTCCCGCCCCACGCCTGCGCCACCAGGTTGATGCTCTCCGTCGTCCCGCGCGTAAACACGATCTCGTCCGCGCTCGCCGCCCCGATGTATTGCGCCACCGTCGCCCGCGCCCCTTCATACGCCTCCGTCGCGCGCGAGCTAAGCTCATGCAGTCCGCGATGCACATTCGCGTTGTCGCGCTCGTAATAGGACCGCAACGCATCCAGCACCGCCCGCGGCTTCTGCGTCGTCGCCGCATTATCGAAGTAGATCAGCGGATGTCCATGGACCTGCTGGTCCAGGATCGGGAAATCCTCCCGGATCGCCGCCCAATCAACCGAGCTTTCGCGGACCTGATGCACCCCTCAATGTGCGGCACGGTTCCCGGGATGCCAATTTGATTTGGGTGAAGGACTGCGTGCTCCCCAGTTTGCTCCAGCGTTTAGCGCGAGGCCGCCCGCGCCTGCGGTTGGCTGTTCAAGATTTACAGGCTCGGACGGCGTCCCGGAGCGACTGCAGCGCCTGAGTATCTTGCAGGTCACGCTTCGGCAACACATGTCCCAAGCCGGTCTTGGTAATGACGAAAAAGTGGTTGGTAGTTTCATCGACACTCCGGATGCCCTCCAAGCGCGTTTCAATCGTGCCAGTAGCGTTGGACTCCTTGATGCAGGACTTCGAAACGTCGAAGGTGTGCTCGCCCAAGGTGCCGCGAAACCTAGAGCCAAAGAGCCGACGAATGAGGAGAAGAACAGTCGTGAGGCCACTGAATACAAGGGTGGCGCCCACCAGTGACTGAATCTTTTCCATGTTCGTTGCTCCCGGCGGTGCGCCTACCCAGTTGAGTAGGAGAATGAGCGCAAGCATCGTACCGAAGAGCCAGTGGATCTTTCGATAGCGGAACAAAACGTGGCGCTGAAAAGCGCGATAATCAGATGCGACCAAAACACAGCGAGCGGTCATCGTGCACTTTAACGAAGGACAAGGTCAGCGACTCCGAACACCTGCGGAGTTCGCTGCATCTTCTGGTTACATGTTTTTGGCGGGTTCATTTCTGACGCCATGAAACATCGGGATCGTCATAAAATGCGAATCCTGTGAGCGGACGGGTTGTATCAGGTGGCCAGTCCGCAATTTCCTCGACTTCCTCGACGAACAGGCGCGGGGGATCCTCGCGGGAATTCAGCACGTCCCTACCCAGTGTCGGGCTATCGCGCAGCAAATCTACGACTATGGACTCCGCTTTTTCTGGCGACTCCGCCTCCACGAACACGTTCGTGTAGAATCCGAGGAGTTCGACCGCATCTTGGCTGTGATTATGCATCTGAAAATTCACTCCGTGAACGAATGCGCGATACTTACGCACAACGAAACACATGACGAGAATGGGACGTTATAATGACGTAACAAAAGGCGACGTCCGGCCGCCTTATTCGGGCGCCCAAGGAGGAACGGGCCTGGAAAAGCCGCATGAGCCGACGGTAGCAATCGTGGCTAACCGCGAGCAAGGTAAAATAGACTGGTAAGAAAGACAGGCCCGACTTCGCCTCGCAAGCGTTTACTATCGCGCGCGGGCGACCACTGGGAGAAGGTCGCGCAGCGAGTTGCGCGGACGCTCGAGGTGGAAGACGGCCAAACCAACCTGGGTCGCTCCTTTCCAATCGCGCTCGGGATCGTCGCCGACGTGCAAGGTCTCGTTAGGCTGGGTATTGCTCAGGCGAAGAGCACGGAGGAAAATTTCGGGGTCGGGTTTATCGGCGCCGAGTTCGCTGGAGAGAAAAAGGTGCGAGAAGAATTTCGAGACGCCGAGATGTTCGAGGATCATCCGCAGGCGGCCGTCAAAGTTTGAGATGACGACGAGATCGAACCGGCCGTGCAAGGCGGCGAGGACTTCAGTCACCTCGGGATACAGGTCCCAGACGCCGGGCTCGGCGAAGTGGCTGTAGGCGCCTTCGAAAAAGGCGTCGCGATCCAGCTCGTCGAGACCGGGTGACACCTGGTCGAGGACGCGATTCACCAAGGCGCGCCACCAACCTTTGTCGTCATCTTCGCGCGGGCCATCGATTGCGGGGCGAGTGGGCATTTGTTTCCAGCAACTGGCGAAAGCGCGGTCGAGGGCCGAAGCGTCGAGGTGCAGCCCGATGCGTTCGCCGACATACGCGTAATGATGCCCGACACTTTGCGGCAGGTGGATCAAGGTCCCGGCGGCGTCGAAGAAGATGGCTTTGATCACTGAGGTAATGTTGTAGCCGGGATCGGTGATCCCGGCCAGCGGCAGGCGTTTCCTTTTTCGCAAAGCCTGCCGGGATCACCGATCCCGGCTACAACGGCGCTTTTGGCTTTTCACGGTAGGCGCCTCATATTATCAAGTCCGGTCCGAGGGATGAAGACAACGATCGACGAGCTGTTCGCGGCGCCGGAATGGGACCAGAGCCGTCGCGAAGAAATCGCCAATAGCATCAGCCACGGCCTGGGCTTGGCGGCGGCGGTGGTGGCCGCGCCGTTTCTTTACTTCGCCGCGGCGCGCCAGGGGAACTCCGCGTTCCTGATCGGCACGATCATTTTCGGGGCGACGATGTGCCTGCTGTATCTTTGCTCGACGCTTTACCACGCCTGGCCACAGACGCGGCTCAAATGCGCGCTCCAGCTCGTCGATCACGCAGCGATCTTCCTTCTCATCGCGGGCACCTATTCGCCGTTCACGCTCGGGCCGCTCCGCGGGACCCTGGGTTGGACAATGTTCGGGCTCGTCTGGCTAATGGCGATCGCCGGCGTGATCATGAAACTGCGCACCGGAATCAAGCGAAAGAAATTATCGCTGGTTCTCTATCTCGGAATGGGTTGGATTATCCTGTTCGCCGTCCGGCCATTCGTGCAGGCGGTGCCGACTGACGCGGTGATCTGGCTTTTCGCCGGCGGTATTGCCTATACGACCGGCGTGATCTTTTTCGGGAACAAACGAATTCGCTACAGTCACTTCATCTGGCATCTCTTCGTGCTCGCCGGTACGGCCTGCCATTTCTGTGCGATTCTTTCCTGCGTAGCCTGAACGCGGCGACAGAGCGCCGCGGCTACAGCGCTTGGTAGCTCGATGACACCGGTAGAACACAACGATCCGATTAACGCGAAGATCCTCGCCATCTCCGAGGATAAGATCGACGGCTTCGTCCGCGAACCGTTTAAGGAAATCGCGCTCCGTTCTGGCGTGCCGGTCGAAACGGTGATGGAGCGGATTGCCGCGATGCTGGAAGCCGGAACCATCCGTCGTGTCCGGCAGACCTTGCTCGCCACCAACCTCGCGGACGGCGCTCTCGTCGCCTGGAAAGTGCCGCCGGAGAAAATAGAAGCGGCCTTCGATTACATGTCGCAATGCGATCCGTTTTCCGGCCATGTCGTTTTGCGCTCGACAGATTCGGTGACGCCCGGTTCGGAATACAAACTCTGGACGACGCTCAAAGTGCCCCGTGGCTTTTCGCTCCAGCATCACGGCGAGCTGCTCGCTAAAAAACTGGGCGCGGAACATTTCCGTTTGATGCCGGCGAAAGGAATTTTCACGCTCGGCGTCGGCCATGTGCGGAGGAAGACGGTCGAGCCTGGCAGCAAAGCCGATACCCCGGCCACGATGGCGCCGGTCCACGTCGCTGAGTTGAGCGACCTCGAATGGAAAGTCCTCGTCGCGCTGAAACGCGAGTTCGAGCCGCGGGAGATCGCGCCCTCGCCCTGGCGTGCGCGCGCCGCGGAAGCGGGCCTGGAGCTGGATGAGTTTTGCCGGATCGCGGAAGCGTTGAATTCGCGGAAAGTCATCGGCCGCTTTTCTACTTTCCTCGAGCACGTGAAGCCGTCCGCGGGCGGGGTGCGCGTCACGCGTT
>JBEEHI010000308.1:0-3865 GCA_041167305.1 Verrucomicrobiota bacterium | reverse complement strand
CTTGGACCCACATGAAGGATTGCAGGTCTATCATGTCGCGGGGTTTCATGTCACGCAGATCGCGCCGGATGGTATCGGCGAACGCGAGCAGGCTCGAGTAGGTCTCCCAGTTCGGTTTCGATTGATAAGGGAAGTCGAAGCCGTACTTGCGGGCGGCGATTTTGGTCACGTTCGGTTTGAGGAAGATGTGCCGTTCCGGTTGGGCGATGAATCCAAACACGGTCACGAGTGGGCAGGTCAGGACGCGGGTCTGTTTGCGAGGCAAGGCGGCGACCGTCTCGCACCAGCGGACAAACCTCGCTTCGCTGCTCCCACGGCCGTGCAGGAAATCGTAGAGACCGGTCGCGAACCCTCGCGCCCCGGCGGGCGATTTCACTGCGTCACGGAGCGCCATCTTTTCGAACGAGAAGATCATGCTGTGTCGGGACCGCTGTTCGGTACGGACCGCGCGCGCCGCGATCTCGGCATACTCGCGCTTTTCCAGAAGGCGGCGGAACTCGCTACGATTCAGGGCCTCCTCCCAGCGCTGGTGCGTTTCCCATTTGTAGTCGCGTTCCCAGGCGAGATAAGTCTCGTCTCGAAAGCCTTTCGGGAAGAAGCGCAGGAATTTTCGACGGCAACGCGCCGCGCCGGGAGCCTTCGTTTCAGTCATCGAAGACAATTCGCGAAAGCCCGTCGCCGCAGATGTAGCTTCTTCTGTAGCCGTCGCCCTGTGGGCGACGCGGGTTTGGCGGCGATGTCGATCTCGCGCGTCCCACAGGGACGCGGCTACAAAAGAGCGACGCTACTACGGCTTTTTCGCGGGCAACGGTTCCCTGCTTTTCAGGATATCCGCCTCGGGCGTGAGGGTATTGCCTTTGCCGCTGAAGAGGATGCGGTTTGGCTTTTCTGCGAGCGACTGGGTGAGCGCTTTCGCGTGGGTGCTAACCACCTTCAGGTTCAGCAGGATCACGCGCAGCTCTTTCATTTGTTCCTGGAGCTGCTTGTCGGTGTTGCCGACAAATTTGC
Organism: Verrucomicrobiota bacterium; assembly: GCA_041167305.1. Taxonomy (GTDB): domain Bacteria; phylum Verrucomicrobiota; class Verrucomicrobiia; order Chthoniobacterales; family UBA10450; genus AV80. The sequence continues at coordinate 2,857 of JBEEHI010000308.1, read as the reverse complement.
CGGCATTCTGGAAGACGGTGTTCGCATTTTTCTCCACGTCGTCGAGGCCGTTGATGATGCGCTGCAGTTCTTCCAGGTCGATCTTAGCCACGTCGAGCATGGGCGAAATCTTGGGCAGGATTTGGCCAAGGTCGTTGCGAATGCTGGTAATGGTGCCGTCGAGGTTTCCGGCCGTCGCGTTGAGGCTGTCGATCAGTTTGTTGGCGTTGTCCACCAACGGCCCGGCCGCCGCTGCGATCTGCTGGATTCCGTAGGCCGGATGCCCTGCGATGATGGCGTTGTTGGCGAGCGTCTCCCCGCCCGGCGTGCCGGCAGACAGGGCGACGAACATTGGCGCGAGCAACGTATCGGAGCTTAAGGTCGCGATGACATCGGCCGGCAGCGGCGGGATCTCGTCCGCCAGGCTCACCGTGACCCGCACGGCATTCCGCTTGTTCGCGGCCGATTCGCGCTGGTCGCGGCTCAGATGCCGCATCGCGATCACTCGTCCGGCCTGCGCGCCGGCGTAGCGAACTTCGGAGTGGAGCTTCACGCCGGTGACGTCCTCGAAATCGATCTGCAATGTTCGCGTCGGCTTCTTCAATCGGAAACCGGAAAGGGCCATCGTGAGGGCCGCGAGCAGGACCACGCTGCAAGCGATCACAGACAACGCGACGACGTAATCGGAGAAGTTCTTTTTCATGGCATTTTGTGGTGAAAGCGTTTCTGCGCCGAAACCAGCGGACGCGCTTTCACGTGCGGATGATGTTCATGATCGTCCTGGGAAAGGTTCAGGGGCATGGGACCATCGGCTTCGCCATTGATGAATTGTTGCACTTCGGGATCGGGGTGGGTCCGGATTTCGTCGGGAGTACCTTGGGCGAGAATCTTGCCGCGTCCGAGCATAATCATGCGGGTCGCGATCCGGAACGCGCTTGTCATATCATGGGTAACGACGACGGCCGTCATGCCTGCGTCCTTGGTCAGCTCGAGGGTGAGCCTGTCCACGACGGCGGTCATGATCGGGTCCAGGCCGGAAGTCGGCTCGTCACTGAAGAGCAGCTCGGGATCGAGCGCGAGGGCGCGTGCCAGACCCACGCGTTTCCGCATGCCGCCGCTGATCTCGGCCGGCTTGAGATCGTTGAAGCCGCTTAGCCCGACCATCTGCAATTTCTGGGTCACGGTCTCCTGAATTTCATCAATCGACATGTCGGTGTGCTGTAACAATGGCAGGGCCACATTTTCGCCGACGGTGAGCGACGCGAGGAGCGCGCCGGATTGAAAAAGCATTCCGAAACGCCGGCGGATATCGGTGATCTGGCGGTCATTCATCGTCGTGATCTCGTCGCCGAAGATTTTCACCGAACCGGCGTTCGGTTTCATGACGCCAATGATGTGGCGAAGGAGAGTGCTCTTGCCGCAACCGCTTCCGCCCATGATCACGAGCGTTTCGCCGCGGTGAATGGTGAAGGAAAGATTGTCGATCACCGTCCGGGTTCCGAACTTCCGGACGAGATTGTTCACTTCGACCACGGCCTCTGTTGTCGGAGTCATTTAATTGAAAAAGAAGAGCGCGGTCAGAATCGCGTTCGCTACGAGCATAGCAAGGAGCGATTGGACGACCGCGGCTGTAGTCGCCTGGCCGACACCTTCCGCGCCGCCTTCGACGCGCAGACCGGCGTTGCACGCGATCGTGATGATGAGCCAGGCGAAGACCACGCTTTTGATGATGCCCGAATAAAGGTCCCACGTGTCCGCGCTTTGCAGTGCGCGCAGGATGAAACCAGCCGTGGTCACATCGAGTGCGAAGTAGCAGACCGCCCACCCGCCGAAAACGCCGATGTAATTTCCGAGGACGGTGAGCGCCGGCAGCATGATGAGCATGGCGATGAACCGCGGGACGATCAGGTAGCTGATCGGGTTGATGGCCATCACTTCGAGCGCCTCGATTTCCTCGGAGACTTTCATCGTGCCTAATTCGGCCGCAACCGCGGACCCGCTCCGGCCGATTACGATCACCGCGATGAGCACCGGGCCCATCTCGCGCAGCAGCGTCACCATCACCAGATCCGGCACGTAGATTTCCGCCCCGAGTTGTTGGAGGGAGTGCGCGGCCTGCATTGCGAGGGTCACGCCGATACTGAAGGCGGTGAGCGCCACCATCGGCGTCGCGCGCACCCCGATAAAAACCATCTGCCGGAAGATCGGCGATATCTTGAACAGCTCGCCCTTGAAGGGAGCGACCAGGACCCAATAGAACAGGCTGGCATTGAGCCGAAGAAAATTTTTCAAAGCGCGGCCGCAAGGTTATCACCCCGCCCTCCGTGCTTTCCAGACTAGAAGTGCTTTAACTTCCTGCTCATGCTCATGATCTTGCCGGGGTGTTTCTCGGAATGAGATCAGGATTAGAATCATGATCAGGAGCTGCCATTTGTTCTCGGGTACGCGCCAAAGGCGCATCCTCATCCTAGCCTGGGCATCGCCCCAGGGATTCTGGTCGGATAGCGAGCGAGCGCTGAAAGCGCGATTCTATACACGGGTTCGCGGAATGAATTGCGCTTTCAGCGCTACTGCTTTCGCGTTGCATGGAGACTTGGGGCGTTGCCCCAGGCTGACTATGAATGCGCGCCGTTGGCGCTAATCAAACGCTTACTTTTTCGCGTAATGCTCAGCGCCGAGGAAGTGGCCATCGATCAGGGCGTGGGCGGCGACTTGTCTTTCGGTGGTGGCGCCGGCAGGAAGCCGTGGAGATGCATCATTCTGCGATGTTCCGAATCGAGTTTATCCAATTTCTTCTGCTGCTCCGGTGTCAGCAGCGGGGCGATTTCCTTTTTCGATTGTTCCATGACCGTTCGCACGCGGTCCGCAGTTTCTACGC
>JBEEHI010000307.1:0-3745 GCA_041167305.1 Verrucomicrobiota bacterium | reverse complement strand
ATGAAGGCGTCATCGGGATCGGGAGAATGTCCCAGTGTAAATATGGTGGGTTCTGACGGCATGCGTGACGTTAACCGATTCAATCGTGGCTACAAAATGCCCTTTCCTGCTCATGCTCGTGATCCTGGTATGATGCTTCGGAACAGGATCATGAGCACGATCATGATCAGGAGCAGGAATGTCGCTACGTCTTCGTTTGCCTGATCACTGTTGAACCGATAACCTGCAACGCATGGCAAAGTCGGCTCTCGGAAAAGGTCTCAGCGCTCTGATTAGCGCGCGCCCCGCGCCGATCCGTCTCGAAGCGGAGCCAGGCGAAAAAATCCAGCAAGTCGATCTCTCGCGCATTGTGCCCAGCCCGTTGCAGCCGCGAAAAGATTTTGCGCGGGATGCGCTCACGGAACTCGTCGAATCGATTCGCCAGCACGGGATCATTCAGCCGCTGGTTGTGCGGCTGGTCGCGGGCCGACACGAGCTGATCGCCGGCGAACGCCGTTGGCGCGCAGCGCAGGAAGCGGGATTGATGCAGGCCCCCATCATCACCCGGGTCGCGACCGATCTTGAAGTTCTCGAGCTTTCGCTGATCGAGAATCTGCAACGCGCGGACCTCAACCCGATCGAGGAGGCGCAGGCGTATGCGCGTCTCTCGAACGAATTCGGCATGCGCCAGGAAGACATCGCGCAAAAAGTCGGGCGCAGCCGCGCCGCGGTGGCGAACTCGATGCGCCTGCTCGATCTCCATGAGCAGGTGCAGACGTGGGTCACGCAAGGATTGCTGTCCGTCGGACACGCCAAGGTGTTGCTGGCTTTGAAGGAACCGGAGGAACAGCGGGCCGTTGCGGAAACGATCCTGCGCCGAAGCGCGACGGTTCGCGCGACTGAACGTCTCGTCGCCCGTCAGCTCGGCGGGACGCGTCCGCGCCGAAAGCGGCAGACGGTGGCCACGTCCGCGACGATCGAGGATTTGCAAAATCGGCTGCAAGAACATCTCGGAACGCGGGTGACGATTCACCATGGGGAAAAACGAGGCCGCATCGAGATTGAATATTATGGGAACGACGATCTTCAGCGCGTCCTCACCGCCCTCGGCTTGCCTACGAGCGAGACGTAAACGAACTGCCCATTTGAATCGGATCGCGCTCGTTCTTGCGTTCGCCGTTCTCGCCGGTTGTGACCGCGGGAATACCCAGGCCCAGCGCGCCAATCAGAGAAAAATCTGGGAAGATTTTTCCGGAGAGAAAGCGTTCGCCCATGTCCAGGCGATGGTCGATCTCGGCCCGCGGCCGCCCGGGAGTGAAGCGATCGAAAAGACCCGGGCGTATCTGATCAAGCAGCTCGAGGACGCGGGATGGAAAGTGGAACGGCAGAATTTCTCCGACGAAACGCCGCGCGGCAAAGTGCAGTTCGTGAATTTGCTCGCGACGTTCGGCGCGCCAGGCGCTCCGTCGTTTCTTGCCTGCTCTCATTACGACACGAAGACTTTCGACAACGCGCGCTTCGTCGGTGCAAATGACGCGGGCTCGAGCACGGGTGTGCTCCTGGAATTGGCGCGCGTGTTAGTCCTGCGTCCGGAACTGGCGAGCAAGGTGGAGCTGGTTTTCTTCGACGGGGAAGAAGCCTACGAAGCATTCACCGACACGGATGGATTGTTCGGGAGCCGTTATTTTGCGAAACAGCTGGCCGCCCAGGACAAGTCGAAATTGTTTCGTGGCGGCATTTTGTTCGACATGGTCGGTGACAAATCGCTCACCATTACGCTGCCGCCTGATTCGCCGCCCGAGTTGGCTAGCGGTATTTTTGCGTCATCCGACGCCCTGAAATTGCGCAAGCATTTCACCTACTTCGATAGCGACATTACCGACGACCACACACCGCTGAACGAGATAGGCATTCCGGTGATCGACCTGATCGACTTCGATTATCCGCCCTGGCATACCCCGGCGGACACGATCGATAAATTGAGCGCGGAGAGTTTGCGCATCACCGGCGCGGTCGCCGCCTATTACCTCGCGGAGCTTGCCTTCAAATGAGCCGGAGATTGCGCCTGTGGCTCCTGATGGTGGTGGCACTGCTGCTTGGCCTGGCGGCCAGCGAACTGCTTTGGCGATCGTTCGCGTTTCGTGATCTCGCCGGCCGGCTTTTTGGTCGAGGGCATCTCGTCTCCATTGTCCAAGGCAAAGGGATTTACGAAACGAACCTTGGTGAGAACGAGCCAAGTGCGGCGGAGTTGGTCGTTTTGGAAAATCTCGGGACCGCGGCGGCGAATGAGGTGGTCGCGCTATCCGCGGTTGATCGCGAGGTCGCCTTGCTCGAGGCGCAGTTCGGGAACGAAAAGACATTCCGAAAAGCGCTTCTCGCCGACGGCCTTTCCATTTCGGCCCTGCGTGACAGGGCGACAAACCAGCTCCGCGGACTGGCCTGGCTGGAAAAACAAATCCGACCGGCGACTGCGGTCACCGAGAAGGAGTCCCGGGAATTTTATGAAGCCCATCGCGACCTTTTGGCGCAACCGGTGCGCTTCCGCGGTTCCCATCTTTTTCTCGCCGCGCACGCCGAAACGCCGCCAGAATTAGTGGAAGAGAAAGAACGCGGTATCGCGACGTTCGCGACGCGCTTGCGTAAGGGCGAAACGCTTTCGGCGCTGGCCACGGAAGCGTCGGAGGATGAAGCGAGCAAACCCCGTGGCGGCGATCTCGGCTATTTCTCCGACACGCGCATGCCGCCCGAGTTCATCGCCGAGATCAAAAAATTACGCGTCGGCGAAACCAGCAAGCCATTCCGTTCTCATCTTGGTTTCCATATTGCACAGGTCACGGAGATCAGGGCGGCCCATCTCCTCCCTTTCGAGGAGGCGCGACCGGAGATCTCCGTGGCGCTTAGCAATGGCCGGCGCGTAAATCGCGTCGATGAAATAGCGAAAACGCTGGCTCGACCCGATTAGCCGCAGTCGAATTTGGCATTGCGTCTCGGAGGGTTTGCCGTGATTTTCAGCCGTCGCCCGGTAACCGCCGGGGAATCCCCGAGAAATCGATTTAGAAAATGGCGAGTCGGACACGAAAAAATGTTGGAGTGCTGGGCCTGGGCATCATCGGCCAACGGGTCGTGGAGAATCTGCGGGAACGCGGATTCCATGTCTTCGTTTGGAACCGGACGCCACGGCCAGTGCCGAATTTCGTAGGCTCGCCGGCGGAGGTCGCGGAGCTCTGCGATTACATCCAGATTTTCGTCTCCGACGATGACGCGCTTCTCCAGATGGTGCAGCGGATGACGCCCAACCTGACCGCGAATCATATCGTGATGGCGCATTGCACGGTGTCGCCGGACACGATGCGGGCGGCGGCGGAAATCGTGGAGCGTCGCAACGGAAAACTGCTCGACTGCCCGTTCACAGGGAGCAAGAACGCGGCGGAAAAAGGCGAGCTGGTTTATTACGTCGGCGGCGACGAAGCCGCGTTGGCCCGGGCGCGGCCGATCCTGGAAGCGAGCAGCAAGGAAATCATCGAGATCGGCAAGGTGGGCGACGCCACGACGATCAAGGTGGCCACGAACATGATCACAGCCGCGAGCGTCCAAGCCGCGGCGGAAGCCCTGGCGCTGGTTTCAAAATCGGGACTGTCTCCGGAAAAATTTGCGACGGCCATGCGGAACAACGGGAGTAATTCCCCCACGCTCGACATGAAACTGCCGATGATGATGGAGGGAAATTTCGAGCCGCACTTTTCGGTGAAACACATGCTGAAGGATG
>JBEEHI010000306.1:0-3363 GCA_041167305.1 Verrucomicrobiota bacterium | reverse complement strand
GTGTAGAAATGGATCCCGGCCACGTGGTTGTCGAGAAGATCGTGGCATTGCTCGAGCGCGAAGTGGACGCCGACGCGCGTCACCATTTTCGGATCGTCTTCGCACCGTTGTAAGGCGCGCAGGAGCTTGGCTGGAAAACGAGCGCCCCCGGCCAGGTCGGCGATCCGCTTGCATCCGCTCATCGAGGTGATCGGCATGATCCCGGCGATGATCGGAATGCGAATGCCTGCGAGCTCGCAGCGTTCGCGGAAATCGTAGAAATCGCGGTTATCAAAAAAGAGCTGGGTGACGATGTAGTCCGCGCCCGCATCCACCTTTGCTTTGAGGTGCTCCATTTCCACGAGGCGATTCGGCGTCGCGGGATGCCCTTCCGGGAAACCGGCCACGCCGATGCCGAAGCCGCGAGGATCAGGATGGGCGCCGCTTTCGTTGAAGCGACGGATGAACTTCACCAGGTCGCTCGCGTTCTGGAACGCATCGCCGGATTTATCGTAAGCGCATTCGCGCGGTGGATCGCCACCGAGCGCGAGAATGTTTCCGATGCACGATTTGGCGTAGCGCTGCAGGATCGATTCGATCTCCGCCTCGCTGTGACAAACGCAGGTGAGATGGGGAATCGGATCCAGCTTCGTCGTGTTCTGAATCCGCTCGACGAGGTCGTGCGTCAGGTCGCGAGTCGAACCGCCCGCGCCGTAAGTGACGCTGACGAAATGCGGCATGTATTCTTCCAGCTCCCGAATGGTCTGGTAAAGACTCTCCGCCGCTGCTGAAGTTTTCGGCGGAAAGAACTCGAACGAGAACGTTGGGGAACCGCTCCGCATGATGTCGTTGATGTGCATGATTCAGGGTGACCCGGGTAAGAACCGCTACGCGGTCATTGATCTAGCGGCAAGGCCTTTAACGCCGGCCAGATGACGTGCCACTGGCGCATCTCCTGCTCACAACGGGCCATGCGCGTCTTACTCGCCACGACGACCATCTTCGCCTTCGCCGCTTTCGCCGTAAACGCGAATCCGGCGCCCCTGTCCGTGAAGGACCTGAGCCTCATGTTGCGAAGCGGCTTTACTGCCGATGCGGTCGAGCGCGAAGTGGCGACCCGCCATTTCCTTGGGACGCTCGACGCGGCCGCAGAGAAGAACCTCGCCCAGGCCGGCGCTTCCCCGGCGCTCATTGCCAAATTAAAGTCCGGCGCGTTCGCAGTTCCCACGTCCGAGGTGCCGAGGGTTCAGGCTGAGCTCCAGGCTAAAGAGCAACGCCGCGCCACGGAACAGGAGGAGTCGCGGAAGTTCAATACAATGTATCAGGCCCAGCTCGCGCAGAAGCGCAACGGCCCGCCCGCGAGTGTCGCGGCTCCGGGGAGCGGTATCGCGGCGCTGGTCAAAGGCAACCTGGTCACTTCTGAGAACGGAACGCTTCGCCCCTATCCGGATGCCGAGTTTGAAAAGAAAAAGCTGATCGGGCTTTATTTCTCCGCTCACTGGTGCGGGCCCTGCCGGAATTTCACGCCCAGCCTGGTGGACTACTACAAAAAGAATGCGCCGGCCCATCCGGAATTCGAGATCCTGTTTGTAAGCAACGACAAAACGGCGGCGGCGATGGAAGGTTACATGCGCGAGGTGCAAATGCCGTGGCCGGCGTTGAGCTTCGACAAAGTAGCCGGCAACCCAGCCCTCACCAAGTACGCCGGGTCGGGCATTCCCTGTCTCGTCGTGGTGGATGAAACCGGGAAGGTTGTTTTCGACACCTATTCCGGGAAAGAGTTCCGTGGTCCGGAGGCGGTCCTGGCCGATCTCGATCGCCATTTTGCGACGAAGGGCCCGGGTCAGGTCGCGCAGGTGCGCTGAAAAAGATCGCAGGGATCACGCCCGCGAATCTTGCGACGCCCCAAAAGGAAGCATTTGCTCGGCGTTCGTCAGGGCAGCTTTGAGATGCTGGAGATCGACCGGCTTGGGGAGGAGCGCGATGGCTCCCGATTCGGCCGCAAGATCATATCCCGGCGTCCAGGCCGAGATGAGAATGATGCGAGCTGCCGGGTCCTTCGCGAGAATGTTGCGGCAGGCCGTCGCTCCATTGAGTCTCGGCATGCGATAGTCCATCAGAACGAGGTCGGGTTTGTGATGGTCGAATGCCTGAATGGCTTCAAGTCCCGAGCCAACGACCTGAACGACTTGGTGTTGGCAATGGTCGACCAGCGCCGCCAGACTTGTTCCAACACTCTTCTGATCGTCGGCAATGAGAACGCGCATGCTTGGGGAGGCAGAACTTCTCATGCCAAGCGCGTTGTTCTTTGGCCTGCGGGGGAATGTTTTTTCAGAAGCTTATAACAGCCGGACGGCCGTCACGGCGATGCGCCCGCCGAAACAGACATCGACATCGCAGCCCGGTTTGCGATGGCGGAGCTGGTAATCGCCGGCGTAATAAAGGTCGCTCTCTTCTTCGTGCCGATAATTGAGCGGCAGGGGATTGGGATCGAGCTGGCACCAAACAATTTCGGGCGTCGTCGCATCGGCGGGAAGGTTCGGCAGGTTCACGTTGTAAAACAATCCGGGTTCGATCGGTTTCGACAGGATGTCGATGAGGATCGGCGTGACCCATTTCGCCGCGCGCGCCCAATCGAATTCGACTTTCGATTTGCGGTAATGGGACACCGCGATCCCGGGCCAGCCATGGAGCACCGCTTCGCGCACCGCGGCGACTGTTCCCGAATAATGAACATCCGCGCCGAGATTCGCGCCGTGATTAATCCCGCTCAGGATCCAGTTGGCGTCCGGAACCACCTTGAGTAAACCCAGCCGCACGCAATCGGCCGGCGTCCCATGGATCGCATAGCGACTGTCGCCACGCGGTTCGATCCGCACGCCCTCCTGCCACGTCACGCGATGACTTACGCCCGACTGCGGCCCGGCCGGCGCCACCACGACAGATTCGCCGAGCGTTTCGGCAGCGGTGCGCAGCGCCTCGAGACCGCCTGCGTCGATACCGTCATCGTTGGTGAGAAGAAACTTCATGGAGCTACATAGGTAGAGCAAGAGCTCCGGTATTCAATCGAGCTTCGAGCGTCGCGCGACATCAAGGAGCGGCGATTTGCAATCGCCGACTGATCGGACGGCGGTTCCAGACTGCCGCTCCTTGAAGGTCGGGATACATCGGCGAATAGTCCGGCATCATGACAAATCCCGACGACGTTTCTTCGATCGACGCGCTCATCAAGGCTTCCTACGCCGTGATCTCAGGCCTGGCCGGGAAGAAGCGCGATTGGGAGCGGGAACGCTCTTTGTTTCTTCCGGGCGCGCGACTCATCCCGACTGCGACGGTTCCCGGAAGGAACGATGTCGATCTTGCGCCCCTCATTCTGGATGTGGA
>JBEEHI010000305.1:0-11510 GCA_041167305.1 Verrucomicrobiota bacterium | reverse complement strand
TACCCGGACGTGATCGAGAGCGTCGCGATCGGCGGAAACCCGGCGCACGTGATCAAGAGTCATCACAACGTTGGCGGGCTGCCGGAGAAAATGCATTTCGAACTGGTGGAACCCGTCCGCCAATTATTTAAGGACGAAGTCCGGCAGGCGGGACTGCAACTCGGACTGCCGAAAGAGGTCGTCTACCGGCAGCCTTTTCCCGGGCCCGGACTGGCAGTGCGGATCCTCGGGGAAGTCACGCCGGAACGGCTCCGGATTTTGCGCGATGCCGACACAATCGTGGTGAGCGAAATGAAAGCGTCGGATTGGTATTATCGCGTCTGGCAATCATTCGCCGTCCTGTTGCCGGTGCGCTCCGTTGGCGTGATGGGCGACCAGCGGACCTACGAAGACACGGTGGCGATCCGCATCGTGGAAAGCCAGGATGGGATGACCGCGGACTGGGTGCGGCTCCCCTACGAATTGCTGGCGCGCATTTCCAGCCGCATCATCAACGAAGTCAAAGGCGTGAACCGCGTCTGCTACGACATCTCGACGAAGCCGCCGAGCACGATCGAGTGGGAGTGACGGCATTTTCGATTGCCGATTTTCGATTTTTGATTGCTAATCGGCTTCGATGAACGCCGAGCAGCAGCGCCTCGCGGAGAATAATCAGGACGAGCGCTGGCATCTCTGGGGGCCATATCTCGCCGAGCGGGCCTGGGGCACGGTTCGGGAGGATTACAGCGCAAACGGCGACGCGTGGAATTATTTCTCGCACGATCAGGCACGGTCGCGCGCCTTCCGCTGGGGCGAGGACGGCATCGGCGGTATTTGCGATTTCAAGCAGCGGCTCTGCCTCGCGTTCGCGTTCTGGAACGGCCGCGATCCGTTTTTGAAGGAGCGGCTCTTCGGCGTTACCGGTCCGCAGGGATCGCACGGCGAAGATGTGAAGGAGGTTTATTTCTATACCGATTGCACGCCGACCCACAGCTACATGCGGATGCTGTATCGGTATCCGCAGACGCGGTTCCCCTACGACGAACTCGTCGCAGCTAACTACGGCCGCCCGAAAGAAGCGCCCGAGCCGGAGTTGTGGGACACGGGCATCCTGCGCGATCACCGCTACTTCGACATCGTTCTCGAATACGCCAAGGTCGATCCCGACGATTTTTTCATTTCGGTGACGGCCACCAATCGCGGGCCGGAACCGGCGGAGCTGCACGTGTTGCCCACGCTCTGGTTTCGCAACACCTGGGCGTGGGGCCGGGGCGATCGCCGGTGTGTGCTGCGCGCGAGCTCCGACCTCGCCCAACATTGTCCGACCATTCAGGCGAGCCATCCCGCGCTGGGCGATTACACGCTGCATTGCGAAGACGCGAGCGATCTGCTTTTCACCGAGAACGAAACGAACTCGGAGCGCCTCTTTTCTTCACGGAGCCGGCACCAGTTCGTGAAAGATGGAATCAACGATTTCATCGTCCATGGCCGGCAAGAGGCGGTGAACTCTCTGCGCGTCGGGACCAAGGCCGCGGCGCATTACCCGTTTACGATTGCGCCGGGCGAAAGCAAAGTCGTGCGGCTCTGGTTCGGCCGCGTCAGCGAAGCGGTAGAAGAAGAGCATCTATCCGGCGAGCCCGGCAGAATTCCGCGGCCGATGTGTTTGCCGGTGCTGGAACAAGATGCGTTCGACCAATTCGACACGGTCACGCGCGCGCGGAAACGGGAAGCGGACGAATTTTACGCCGCGCTGGAGCCGTCCTGTTTAAGCGAGGAACACAAGCTGATCCACCGGCAGGCGCTGGCGGGCATGCTCTGGAGCAAGCAATTCTATTATTACATCATCGAGGATTGGCTCGAAGGCGATCCCGGCCAGCCGGCCCCGCCCGCGGAACGAAAGAACGGCCGCAACGCCGAATGGCGCCATCTCTACAACGAGCGCGTCATGTCGATGCCGGACACTTGGGAGTATCCGTGGTACGCGGCCTGGGACCTCGCCTTTCATTGCCTGCCGCTGGCTCTGGTCGATCCGCTCTTCGCCAAAGGCCAGCTCGATATCGTCCTGCGCGAATGGTACCAGCATCCGAACGGCCAGGTGCCTGCCTACGAATGGAATTTCGGCGACGTGAATCCGCCGGTGATCGGCTGGGCCGCGTGGCGCGTTTACAAAATCGAGGAGAAACAAACCGGCAAAGGCGACCGCGCTTTCCTGGAAACGGTTTTCCACAAATTGCTCATCGGTTTCACCTGGTGGGTGAACCGGAAAGACTCGCAAGGAAAAAATATTTTCCAGGGCGGGTTCCTCGGGCTGGATAACATCGGCGTGTTCGACCGGAGCGCGGCGCTCCCCGGCGGCGGACATCTCGAGCAAAGCGACGGCACCAGCTGGATGGGAATGTTTTGCCTGAACATGATGCGAATGGCCCTGGAGCTGGCCCGGCAAAATCCGGTTTACGAAAATATCGCGACGAAGTTCTTCGAGCATTTCCTCGGGATCGCGGGCGCCATGAACAACCTCGGTGGGCAAGGGATCGGTCTTTGGGACGAGCCGGACGAATTTTACTACGACGTGCTCCACATGCCGGACAAAAGTTATCTGCCGTTGCGCGTCCGCTCGCTCGTTGGATTGATGCCGCTGCTCGCCGTGGAAACGATCGAGCCCGAACTGCTCGACGCGATGCCCGGATTCAAGGAACGGCTCGAATGGTACCTCGATGCCCGGCCCGACCTCGCCAGTCTCATCTCGCGCTGGCACGAACCGGGCGCCGGCGATCGCCGCCTGATTTCGATCACGCGCGGACATCGGATGAAATGTTTGCTGCGCCGGATGCTCGATCCGAATGAATTCCTGAGCGATTACGGAGTGCGATCGCTGAGCAAGGCGCATGCGGAACATCCCTACGTTCTGCGGTCGGAGGACGGATCCGAACGCGTGGTCCGGTATGACCCGGGAGAAGCGCAGACGAATATGTTTGGCGGCAACTCGAACTGGCGAGGGCCGGTGTGGTTGCCGATCAACTATCTGCTGATCGAGTCGCTTCAGAAGTTCCACCATTATTACGGGGACGAATTCAAGGTGGAATGCCCGACCGGCTCAGGACATTTCCTCACTCTGAACGAGGTGGCGAACGATCTATCAAACCGTCTCATCCGGCTTTGGCTGCGGGATGGAAACGGGGAACGGCCTTTCGAGCGATCCTGCGGCGACGCGCTCAGCGCCGGGCACGATCGTGATCACTATTGGTTCCACGAATACTTCCACGGCGACAGCGGCGCAGGACTCGGCGCCAGTCATCAGACCGGTTGGACCGGTCTCGTGGCGAAGCTGATTCAACAGCAGGGCGAAAGCGGCACGATCGTGAAGCGTGATCCGTTCACGGATCTGTAATAATCCTTGGCGACGGCACGCCCTCGTGCCGTTTAGAGACTTTCGACGCGTTGTCTCACCGGCACGAGGGCGTGCCGGCTCCATTACCGCCGCATGATGTGGATGGTGAGGATGCGGCTCTGGTGACGGGCGAGCAGGTAATCGATGAAATCGCCGATAATGGAATTGGGTTTGTTCCCCAGTTTCGTCACAACCCGGCAAATGAGGACCCCGGTGCGACTGTGCCATTCGAGGTTGATCACCCCATGCGCTTCTCGCGCGCTGTGAATTTTCGCCCAGCCGTGCGGACGCCCCGGGCGCTGATGTTCGGTCGGGACCAGCTTGAATTTCTTCTCCAGCTGCGAATCGCTCATGATCTTGTTTCGCAACGACCCGCGCCCCGTCGTGACAACCATGATCACCGTTTGCATTCGTTAGGCCGAAGATACGTCCATTTTACTTTTCGTCGAGCGAACGGAACATCACGTAAGCGTCGACAAAACCTTTCCGGGCGTGGCGAAACGCGCCGGGCAACGTGCCGACGATCTCGAAACCGAGTTGCTGCCACAGGTGCACTGCGGATTCGTTCGTCGAGATGACAAAGTTAAATTGCATGGCGCGATAACCGAGCCGGCGCGCTTCGGCCAGGGCGTGCTCTCCCATCGCGCGGCCAACCCCAAACCCGCGTCCCTCCGGCGCAACCATGAAGCCGGCATTCGCCACGTGGTCCCCCAGCCCGGGCCGGTTCGCTCTCAGGATGTAGCTCCCGGCTACTTTTCCATCCTGTTCGGCGACGTAAGTGCGCGTGCCCTTCGCGAACCAATACGCTTCGGCTTCTTCGCGCGGCGTATTCGGATCGTAAACAAAGGCATCGCCCGGTGCGACCGTTGCGCGAAAAATTTCCCAGATCGCGTCGCAGTCCGCATCCGTTGCGGCACGAATGGCAAGTGCGTCAGGCGAGCTGGGCATCGGAGCGCGGCGCAGCGTTTTTCCACAGCAGAACGAGTCCGCCCAGCAATAGGAAATCGAGCACGAGATGCCAGGCGAAACTGAGGTACTTACTGGCGTGGCCGAAGCAGCCGCAACTGATATCGAGACCGCGGGCCTTGGCGATGACTGTGATGACGATGAAGAGCACCATCAGCGCCGTGAGAACAAAAACGCTGCCGCGATAGAGAACGCGCGCGATCAAGGCGAGACCGCAAAGAATTTCCAGCCACGGCAGATAAAACCCCATCCAGACGCTCACCTGCCAGGCCAGCATTTTGTAATTGTCGATGTCTCGCGCGAACTCAGCGGGGTCGATCACCTTGACGGCGCCCGCGTAGATGAATAGTCCGCCGATGATGATGGCGACTACTCGCCAGAGGATTCGCGGAAAAGATGAAGTGCGCGGCTGTCCCAATTCGGCGTTGGGCGTTGGACGTTGGACGTTGGACGTTGTCTTCATTGCTTCTGCGCGGACCACGCTTCCCAGCCGCCTTTCAAAATCCGGATCTCGTTAGGCAGCTTCGCTTCTTCGCGCAACCGACGGGCGACGTCCTCCGCCAGATTGCAGCTCGCCGCGCTGCAATAAACGACGATCTTCTTTTCCGGCGACCATTGCGTTGCCAGGAACTGCGAGAGCAATTGGTTCCAGCGATCTTCGTTCAACAAAACGGCGCCGGGGATGTGGTCGCGCTCGAATTCCTCGTCCGGACGAGCATCCACCCAGAGCGCGTTCGCGCCCCAGCCACGGGCTACCTCCACGCTGACCAGATCCGATTCGGCGACGCGCGACTGCCAGGGAATTTTATCCCGCAAGTAGAGCGCCTGAACGGCGGCGGGCAGCAACGCGAGGGCGAGCAGCGCCACGCTCTGCCGAAGCAGCGCCTTCACGATTTACGGCTGCGCCGTGCCCGGAGGCATCACGCGAGCCGCAGCGTAGTAAATTTTCTCGGGCGTCACGTCGGGCTTGATCGTCAGGCTCGCGTTCAGCGGCTTGGACGTATCTTTCGGCTGGATCTGGATCTTGAATTCGCCCGCCGTCGAGCCGGGTTCCACTTTTGCGGTGAAATCGCCGCTCGAAGAGGTCACATCCACCTTCTTGATCATCACGCCTTTACCGGCCTTCGCAAGAATCGTCTTCGGCTTGGCCGGCTCATTCGCCTGCCAGGAAACAACGCTCGGCGTCACTTCCAGCGCCTGGGCGATATTGGCTTTGAAGGTCAAAACCGTTTGCGGCGCTTTCGGATCGTCGGTCTCGACCGAGACCGTCTTCACCTGAACGCCGATGCGATCACCAATGCTGAACGTCGCCGTGATTTCCCCCTTCTCCCCGGGCGCGACATCGTTCTTGGCGAGCGCCGCAGTGGTGCAGCCGCACGAAGGCTTTACCGCCTTGATATGGACCGGGGTATCGCCCTTGTTTTCGTATTTGAAGACGGCATCCACTTTCGTGGCGCCCATCTCCGGATTCAGATCGAGCGTGGTTTTTTCAAAGACCAACGAAGCTTGCGTTGTGGCCGCGAGTGAGAAACAGAGGAGGCCGAGGAACCAAATTCGTTTGCCGTTCATGGGGGAAAGCAAAATGGAGAACGCATCCGGTGTCAATCTCTGTAGCAGCGTCCCTGTGGGAAGCTCGGGAGAATTGTTGCCGCGGCATCCACGTCGCCCACAGGGCGACCGCTACAGAAGAGCTAATTCAGCTGGTAGACTTCCACAACGGCGACGCCTGTAGTCCCGTTCACGCCGCGGACGATCGCGGTGTACGAGCCGGGCGAAAACGTCGTGACGATCGCTGCCTCGGCGTCGTTTGTCGGCGCGACGCCGGTGGCGATGATCGCGGTCTGCTGGGTGGACCGCCAGTTATCGTTCGATGCGAGCAGAACTCCGTTCGCGTCGCGTAGTTCGAGGGTTGGATCGGCCATTGCGCCCGGCACTGTGAGCGACGGCCCAATGGCGCGCACGATGGCGTTCGCAGCCGCTTGCCCCGCCACGATGAGACCACCGATCAGGACATTGTCGTCGCCCTGGACGAAGGCGCGCGTCGAGATATTGGCCAGCTTCGAATCCGCCGCGCCATCGAGATCGTAGACTTCCACGACCGCCGTTCCCGTTGTTTGATTCACACCGCTCAAGACCGCGGTATACGAGCCGGGAGCCAGGTTCATCAGAACAGCGGATTCGTTGGGATTCGTGGGAGCAACGCCGCTATCGATGATCTCGGCGCTGTTGGCGTTCTGCCCCCAGTTGTCGTTCGCCGCGATTACGGCGCCCGATGGATCATGGAGCTCGAGCATGGGGTTGAGCATTTTCCCCGGCAACGGCAATGACGGCCCGATTCCCCGCACGATCACCTTTTTGCTTTGCGTTCCGGTAACAATGAAGCCGCCGATCAAGACGTTCGCGCCCGTGCCAACGACCGCGCGCGTGGAAATATTGGCTAGCCTCGTCGGACCGGCTGGGGGCGTCGCCGAACCGGTGACGACGTAATCCGACTTAACGTTTTGTCCGTCGCTGACGCTCACGCTCCTTTGATTCGTTGGCACCGAGCCGCCGCTAAACGTAACCGCGTAACTTCCGCTCCCTGCGACCGGAACGGAATATCCACCCGAGCTGGCAGTAACCGCATAGCTATTTGTATTCGAAACCGTGACGGTCACGCCGCCGACGCCCTCGCCCGGCTCATAAAAACCGTCGCCGTTCAGATCGCGATAAACGACACCGGTCACGAAGGGCGGCAGCCCGCCGACCATCCCAAAATCCTGCGTGACTAACTGCGGGCCCACGCCGCCGCTCCCGCCGTTGCTGCCGAGGACGACGCCGATTCCCACTTCACGAAAAGTAGTGGTGTGGATGTTTTGGCGGTGCCCGGGCGGCGATTGCATTCCGCCGCTCGTGACGCTGCCACCCCAATCCACCTCGAACCCGGCGTGCCCGTACCAGACGGACTTGGAATAAGCGTAAACATTCTCGCCGATCGACCAGCCGTTCGCGCCGGCAGTGTAATTTTGCAGCCGCGTCGTCAGCGAACCGTCCGGCCCGCTGTGTCCCTGGTAATTGTTTTGCAGCATGTTTTGGCTGTGGGCCCGAGCGGCCGTGGTCAGCGTCGCGTTCATCGAGAGCGGCGGCGCCGGCGGGAGCATGGCAAACTGCGACTGCATCAGGACAAGGTTCACGCCGAACGAGCTGTAAGCAGAGAGGACGTTGGAATCCGTCGTAGTCGCCAGGCGAACGCCTTCCGCCGTTGGGTTGGCCCGGGCGCGGTTAATCAGCTCGAGATAATATTGCTCTTCATTCGTCGGGTCGCCGATCGAATAAAGCTGGGTGGCCGGCGCTTCGGGCGTCTTGATCGAAAAGGAAGAGCCGCTGGTGATTGGGGGTGCCGGCGGCGGCGCCACCTGGGCGCGAACGACAGTCACGCCGGCTAGAAAAGCGAAAGCAAAGCAGATGCGGCTGAGCCGGGGGTTGAGTCCGTCCATTGCCCCTGAAATAGCAGGTAAAGTGCCGTCGCGCGGATGGAGACGGCACGCCCTCGTGCCGTTGAGAGCGGCGTCCATCTCCTCCAGCACCGGCACGGAGGCGTGCCGGCTCAATTAATTCAGCGCGTACACTTCCACAACGGCGATGCCGGTGGAATTATTCGCGCCGCGCACGATCGCCGTATAATTGCCCGGGATGAGTGTCCGGATGATCGCCGACTCAGCGTCGCTGGATGGGGGAATTCCGCTACTGATGATCAATTGCTTGTTGGCAGACTCTTTCCAGTTGTCGTTTGCTTCGAGGATTGTTCCGTCAGCGTTATACAGTTCCAGAGATGGGTCGGCCATCGCTCCCGGGACTCCTGTCGACGGTCCGCGGGCACGGATAATGACCCTTTGCGAGTCGATCCCCAGCACAATAAATCCCGCGAAGAGAACGTTGTCACCGGTCTGGACGAGGGTGCGAGTGGCAATATTCGCCAGGATGGAGTTACCGGTGCGATCGAGATCATAGACCTGGACCACGCCGATCCCGGTCGTATCGTTCTCCCCCCGCATGATAGCCGTATAGTTGCCCGGCTGAAGGATAATCGAAATCGCGGACTCGTGGTCGTCGCTGGGCGCAATCCCGCTATCGATTATCTCCTGTTTGTTGGCTGCGTCTTTCCAGTCGTGGTTGAAGACGAGACTATGACCGTCGGCGGCATAGAGTTCCAAGGTCGGGTCGGCGATCTTGCCGGGAAGATTTAACGAGGGGCCAATCGCCCGCAGGATAACCTTCTTGGCATCGGTGCCGGTAATAATAAATCCCGCGATCAGGACATCATCTCCAGTGCCAACGAGCGCCCGGGTAGAGATGTTAGCCAGGGTCACAGATTTCGTGGCGTTGAATTCAAAGGCACCGATATCGCTCGTGTCCGGTCGAATATAGGTACGCTGATCTGTGGCTGGCGCAGTAGCATCATTACCGGCATTGATCGCCGGACTGCTTGGACCGATTGCTTTGGTGTTAGTCTGCCCGCCATTGTTTCGGAGCGGGCCCAGGGCCGCATCAATAGGATTGTTTCCTGTGCCCACCAGGTCGTGATTCACACCGTTCGTGAATCCACTGCTACCCTTAGCTATCCGAATGAGATTGTAGCCATCCGAAACTGCGGCGCCGGAGATATCGGGATCGGTCCCATCGGACGTGTTACCGGCAACGATGGTGTTGGCGATGTGGACAGTGCCGCCGAGTTCGAGACCTCCGCCATCCCCATTTGGATTACCGGTCGCAGCATTTCCTGAAACCGTGCAGTTCGTCAGGCGGAGCGTGGCAATATTGTTATTGTAGATTCCCCCAGCCCGCCCGCCGCCCAAACCGTTATCGATCGCGGTATTGTTCGCGATCGTACAGTTGGTCAGCGTGGCGTTCCCATCGTTATAAAGCCCGGCGCCGGCAAAGGCGGTGTTTCCGGATATTGTGCAACGGGTCATGTTTAAGAAAGCCGATTGATTGACAATCAACCCGCCCAGCTGGTTGTTGATGATCGCGCAGTCGCTCATGATCAAGTTTCCATTATCGAGCACGCCGTCGCCGGGGCTGTTCGCAATGGTCAAGCCGGAGATGTTAACAGCGCTCCCGCCGGAAACGTCAAATTCGGCGCCGGCTATCGTAATTTCCCGCGCGCCGGGCCCGATGATCGTCATTGCCCGATCCATCGTAATGGGTCCGCTTGTCAGGTTGATTGTCCCTGAGACGGAGGAATTGAACTCGACGAAGTCGCCTGCCGACTGAATGATCGCTTCCCGGAACGAGCCGGGACCAAAGTCATTCTTGTTGTCGACGGACCAAAAAGTTGGAGGAACCAGCTCGACAGCACCGATATCGCTCCCATCCCCGCCGGGGGCTGCATTCGAGATGCTGGGATTGTCATACGGCACCTGCCGTAGTCTTTGGTCGGTGTGAAAGCTGGTTTTTCCCTTGTCGACCGCTGGGCTGACGGCAGCCGGCGCCCTGGTGTCGGTGTGGCCACCGTTGTTTTGAAGCGGGCCCAGAGAAGCATTCAGCGGGTTAGCCGCCGTTCCGGTCTGGTCCGTAGTCGTGTTAAAGCCCGTGCTCCCAGTCCTGTTTCGGACAAGATTGAAGCCATTCGAAGTAAACGCGCCGTTTACATCACCCCCGACCTGGTTGGTCGTGTTCCCGGCAATCAGAGTGTTAACGACGTCAGCGCTGCTCCCGGAAACGTTTTGGACTCCTCCGCCACCCGCGGCGCTGTTTCCGGTATCTGCGCTGTTGCCGGCGATGGTGCAGCTATCCAAACTGAGCGTGCCGTGATTATTGTCGATTCCCCCGCCGCCCCCAGTGATCGCGGAAGCCGTGCTGGCGGTGTTGTTCGCGATTGTGGACTCGAGCACACTGACCCGCGCCGGACCAGCCTGACCATTATTCTCGATCCCACCACCTACCCCTGCCTGGTTGCCCGAGATAGTATCAAAACGGACCGTGACTATCCCCCCGTTGTTTAGGATTCCGCCGCCAGGCAGACTGCCCGCGGTGTTATTCGTAATCGCGCTGTAGTCCAGGGTAAGACTTGCCCCCAGATCCACAAGGATAGCGCCGCCCCCTTGAGCGCCCGAGGACGCATCGCCATTCGTGATGGTGACAGAAGCGAGGTAGACCGACCCAGACGTAATATGAAAGATGCGAAACTTCGTTGACCCACTCCGAGCGATAGTCAGTGTCCGCGCTCCCGAACCCTCAATCAGAACGTCTTTATCGATCACCAGAGCACTCGCGAGATTGATTGTGCCCGCGAGATTAATGAAAACGAAATCACCGGGCGTGACGTCCTGGATGGCCTGACGCAGGCTGCCCGGTCCGCTGTCATTCAAGTTCGTGACGTTAATGGGAGCCGCCTCGGCACCAGCCAAGGCGCCAATCATAATCAAGGCACAGCAAAGAGCGCGAATCTTCAATGAACTACCCGCAAATTATTCGGGTGTGGTGTCCAGCGTGGTCGCTTCCGCCCGCTTAATCAAGCGCGTAAACTTCCACGACGGCGATGCCGGTCGAGTTGCTCGCGCCACCAACGATCGCGGTATAGGCGGCGTTGTTCGCCGGGAGCGTTTCGATTAGTGCGGATTCCAGATCGTTCGTGGGCGCGACTCCCGATTGCATGATCTCGGTCTCCTGGCCGCCGGTGCGCCAGTTATCGTCTGCTCGAATCAAATTGCCGTCGGCGTTCCGCAGTTCCAGCGTTGGATCGGCCAGTTTACCGGCCAGATTCAACGAAGGCCCAATCGCGCGCACGATCACTTTCTTTGGCGTGGTGCCGACCACAATCGTGCCCGCTATCAAGATGGTATCGCCCGTCTGGACAAGGCCGCGCGTTGAAATATTCGCCAGCTTCGAATCGACGGAACGATCGATGTCGTAAACCTCCACCACTCCGGTTCCGGTGGCGCCGCCTGCCCCGCGCACGATGGCAGTGTAAGTCTTTCCGTTCGCCGGCAACGTGGCGATGATGGCCGACTCGAGATCGTTGGTGGGCGCGAGGCCGTTATCGATGATTGCCTGCCGGTTGGGCGAAGTGGACCAATCGTCATTCATTTGCACGAGGCCGCCGGAGGAATCGCGCAGCTCCAGCGTGGGATTGGCCAGTTTATTCGGTAAACTGAGCGACGGCCCGAGCGCGCGGACGACCACTTTCTTATCCTGG
>JBEEHI010000304.1:0-3159 GCA_041167305.1 Verrucomicrobiota bacterium | reverse complement strand
TACCAAAAGGAAATCAAATTAACTCGTTCCTGGCAGGCCGATGTGGATACTATCCGCGCCGATGCCGACCAGCTCGAACAGGTGTTCCTCAATTTCTTCCTCAACGCCATGGACGCCATGAAGCACGGCGGCGTGCTGAGTGTCCGCACGGAAATTCATGCGGCGACGGAGTGGGTCGCGGCGATCTCCGGAAGCAATGGCGATTCGCACGAGGTCCTGCGAGTGACGGTGCGCGACGATGGCGAAGGCATTCGCAAGGAAGACATCCCGCATGTCTTCGATCCGTTTTTTACCACCAAAGACTACGGCACCGGGCTCGGATTATCGGTCGTGCACGGCATCATTCAGGAACACGGGGGGCAGATTGAAGTGGAAAGCGAGCTGCGGAAGGGAACGTCGTTTCATATTCTGCTGCCGCTGGTTCGTTTCGCGCAGGGGGTTGCCGCCGCATGATTTCCTCCCCCCCGATTTGCATCCTCTACTCGCAGGATGCCGACCTCGTCCGCCGCGCCAAGGCGTTTCTGAGCGCGCTCGCGCAGGTGCGCCACGTCAGTTCGCCGGACCGGGTCGACGCCGTTCTCCAGCAGAACAGTCCCGCGATTCTCGTTCTCGATTTGCGAGCGAAAGAAGCGCGCGATTTGCTCGAACAAATCCAGGCGGCGCTGCCGGAAATTTTGGTGATCGCGCTGGGGACTTTGCGCTCCGAACCGTTGCGCGAGGTGGAGCAATCGGGCGTTTATGCCGCCGAAGATTTGCAAATCGATCGGCGCCGATTGCAGGGTTTGGTCTCCCGCGGTTTCGAACATTTGCGCGTGCTCCAGGAGAATCGTGATCTCCGCGAACACACAATGGTCCCTTACGCCCCGGAACCAGCCCGGCGTTTTGACGCGCCGTCCGAACGACGTGAAACGGCGCTGCCTCTGCTGCGTTTTCCCCGCGTGTTCCGGCGTTTCGATAACGTCGAAGCGTTGCTGGCTAACCTGGTCGAAAGCGTGGCCGACGCGACGGGTGTGGGACGGGTGGGAATTTTTTCCAAGATCAGGCAGAGCGACCGCTTCCGTCTGCGCGCCGGCCTGCGTTGCCTTCCCGAGACCTACGATATCGAATACGGGGAACGCGACGCGCTCGTCCGCTGGTTCGAGCTGCACGCGCACCTGATTTCCCGGACGAACCTGCCCCATGTCGATCCCGCGCAACGCGCGCTCATGCGTCGCGCTCTCGATAACCTGGCGGCGGAAGTAATTGTTCCGCTGCACGCCGGGGGCCGGATCATCGGCTGGGTCTTTTTCGGTCACCGCGTGACCGGCCAACGCTTTGAATCAAGCGACCTCGAAGGATTGATGGTCCTCGCGGAGCACGTCTCGACCGTCTTGGAAAATGCGCTCCTCAACGAGGAAGTGATGGTCCAAAAGACGCTGGCCGAAACGCTCCTCAAATCCATTCCGCCGGGAATTGTGGCCACCGATGAAGAGGCGAACATTCGCTGGTTCAATTCGACGGCGGAAAAGATCCTCGGCGTCGAGGCGGCGGATGCGTTAAACCAGCCGATCGAAGCAGTTGGCGGCCGGCTCGCGGCGTTTCTGCGCGAGACGCTCGAGGCGCAGGAGAATCTCCCGCCGCGGCAGTGGATCGATCCCAACACCCGGCGCTCGCTCTCGGTCGAAACGCGCCGCCTGGTTGACAAGAAAACTCCCCTCGGAGCGGTGGCTGTGGTCCACGATCTCACCAACGAAGATAACCTCCGGCAAAAACAGGACCTCGTGGATCGCGCCGCGTTCTGGACCGATCTCGCCGCCAGCATGTCCCACGAAATCCGCAACCCGCTGGTGGCAATCAAAACGTTCGCGCAATTGTTACCCGAGCGTTTTGACGACCCCGATTTCCGCAAGGATTTCAACGAGATCGTCGTCCAGGAAATCGACCGGCTCGACAAGATCATCACCCAGATCAACAACTTCGCGCACCCGACCGAGCTGGTGATGAAACCGGTAGACGTGCGCAGCTCCTTGAAGAAAGCGATCGAGCTGGCCAAAGGCCGCGTGGCAAAGAACGGCGTCCTGATCGACACGACGTTGCCTAACGACCTCCCGCGCGTGCTCGGCGACGAAGACGCCCTCGCGGAAGCCTTCGCCCATATCGTGGCCAACGCAGCCGAAGCGACCTCTGGGCAAACGAAACCGAAGATCACTCTCGCAGCCAAGCCGATTAAGGAAGGCGGCCGCACGAGCGGCGTCGTGATTACCGTCCAGGACAACGGCCGCGGGATTTCGCCCGACCTGCGCGAGAAAATCTTTTCGCCGTTTTGCACGACGAAAGCACGCGGCATGGGCCTGGGACTACCGATCGTCAAACGGACCGTCTTCGACCACAACGGCCGCGTGGATATCGATTCGAATCCTCATGGCACTTCCGTGAGCATCATGCTGCCCGCGACGACCGGCGCGGAGTGACCCCATTTTCGATTTTCGATTTCGAATTTTGGATTTAAGGTTGCGTCCCCGTTCCGGACACAATCCAACAATCCAAATCGAATGATCGTTACCACCGCTCAGCTTTATAAACATGCCTACGGCAAATACGCCGTCGGCGCTTACAACGTTAACAACATGGAACAGCTCCTCGGGTTGTTTAGCGGCAACGTCCGCAGCACGGCGCCGTTTATTATCCAGCTCTCCAAAGGCGCCCGGAAATATGCGGACAAGCGAATGCTCGAGGCGATGGTTCGTACCGCGTCGCAAATCTTTCCGGAGGCGATCTTCGCCGTTCACCTCGACCACGGCGATGAGGAAACCTGTTACGATTGCATCGAGTCGGGCTTTTACAGTTCGGTGATGATCGACGCCAGCCACGAGTCGTTCGATGAAAACGTCGCGATTACGAAACGAGTCGTCGAGAAAGCGCACGCAAAAGGCATCAGCGTGGAGGCCGAGCTGGGTCAACTGGGAGGCGTGGAGGAGGACATCAAGGTCGATGAAGGGCATGCGTCCCTGACGAATCCCAAGGAAGCGGTGGAATTCGTGAAGCAGACGGGGTGCGATTCCCTCGCGGCCGCGATCGGCACCAGTCACGGGGCCTACAAATTCAAGGGGCAGCAAAGCCTCCACTTCGACGTCATCGAGGAGATCCAACAGCTTATCCCTGGAATGCCGATTGTGATGC
>JBEEHI010000303.1:0-4614 GCA_041167305.1 Verrucomicrobiota bacterium | reverse complement strand
GCTAAGCGGCCTGTTGCCGTCGGCTCTCGATCGTTTCGATCATCGATTGGAAAATCTTCAGGCCATCGGCGCTCCCGAGCCGTTCCTCGCATGCGCGATCTGGATGCGGCATTAGCCCGAAAACGTTCCCTTCGCGATTGCAGATGCCGGCGATGTTTTCGACGGAACCATTTGGATTTGCTGACGCGTCGATCCGGCCGTCGGCGGTCGCGTAACGCAGGATGATTTGCCGGCGTTCATTCAGTTCTCGCAAGGTTGCTTCGTCGGCAAAGTAACAGCCTTCGCCGTGCGCGATCGGCAATCGGAGCAGCGAGCCCTGCGGGCAACCGTGCGTAAACGCGGAATCCGCAACTTCGATGCGCGTCGTCACCAATTCGCAGATGAAATGCAGAGCGCGGTTCCGCACCAGCGCACCCGGAAGCAGTCCGATCTCGCACAAAACCTGGAAACCGTTGCAGGTCCCGATGACCAGCTTGCCGCTGCGCGCCTCTTCCACCACGCTCGCCATGATCGGAGAGAACCGGGCGATCGCTCCACAGCGAAGATAATCGCCATAGGAAAATCCGCCCGGCAGGACGATGGCGTCGTATCCAGTCAGCGAGGTGTTCTTGTGCCAGACGTATTCTGCCTTCACGCCGGCCATCCCGTTTAACGCCGCGATACAGTCCTGGTCGCAATTCGATCCGGGAAACTGGATCACCGCGAATTTCATTTCACGACCTCGTAATCCTCAATCACCGGATTGGAAAGCAGATCGCGGCAAAGATCATTGAGCCGCGCTTCCAAGTTCGGCGTTTTGTCGTCGACTTCGATCTCGAGGTATTTCCCGATCCGCACCGAATGCACTTCCGGCATCCCGAGATGCTGCATCGCGTCGCGCACCGCCGCTCCTTGCGGATCGAGCACCGCAGCCTTGGGGGTGACGACGACTTTGACCTTCATGCCGCAATATCAGGAGCCGGACACGGCTGGACAAGTGCAATCATCACGCCGTTTCGCTAGCGGGCTTTGGAGCCGGCCTGCCCTCAGGCCGAAGGAGATTCGCGCACAACGTCTTTCGGTTTCTTATCCTCGCGCAATCCCAGGAAAACCGGCTGGCGCAATTTTCCATCCCGCGTCCACTCGGCAAATTTCACCTGGCAAACAAGCACGGGATTCACCCACTCGATCTTGCGCATCATCGCCGGCGTGATCCCCTGGACCCATTGGCCACCTTGCTTGGAAGGCAGATCCGCGAACGGACAATCGTCCCGCATCTCGCTCTTGAGTTTCTTATGCAACGCGGCAAGCGACTTCGTGTCGAAGCCCGTTCCAACTTTGCCGGCAAAGAGAAATTTTTTGTTTTCGTAGTAGCCGACCAAAACAGCGCCGAAATGCTGTCGCGCCCCTTGTGGCGGCGTGAAACCACCGATTACGAATTCCTGTTCGTTGAGGCACTTCAGCTTAATCCAGGCGCCGCTCCGCCGTCCCGGCTCGTAAACGGAATCGCGCAGCTTCCCGATCAAACCCTCGAGACCGCGCCGTTTCACCTCACCCAAAAGCAATGACGCGTCGCCGCCGATCTCGCCCGAAAAGCGGATCGGGTCGCCGACACCGTCACAAAGCTGCGCGAGCGATTGCTTGCGGGCAGTCAACGGTAGTCCGAGCAGACTTTTGCGGCTGAGCTGAAGCAAGTCGAAAACATAAAAGCAGATCGGTGATTTACGGCCCTCCATCTCCAATCCCTGCAGCAACTGGAACGATGAACGGCCTTCCGCATCGAGCGCGACGACTTCGCCGTCGATCACACATTCATCAACCGGGAGATTCTTCATCGCATCGGCAACCTCCGGATACCGCGCGCTCAACTCGTTCCCATTGCGCGAAATCAGGCTGACTTTGCTGCCAGCCTTGATCGCGCAGGCGCGGATGCCATCGAACTTCAGCTCGTAACTCCAATCGCCGGCGGTTGGTGGAGCGTCCAGCAGCCGCGGCTTCATCGGATCGATGAAGCGCGGTTTCGCGCCCGGCAATTTCGCTAACGCCTTCGCGATTTCCGGGACATCAGATCGCGCGCGTTCTTCCGCTTCGTCGCCTGCGCGCCGTAGCCTTGGCGAAGCCGGGTCTTTTTTTTTAAGCACGGTTTTGATCCGCGACTTCAAAGTCGGCTTCTTGTCCTCCGCGCGATTCGATTGCCACTCCGCGTCCTTCTGCGCTGCGATTTGGGCCATCGTGCGCCCGGTCTTGACCGATTGGTCGTCTCGCTTTTTCGAAATCGGTTTGATCCCCGTCCCGCTCTTCAAAAGCAACCACTGCGTCTTTCCCCCATCCATTCGCGTTCGAATCAGGGACCATTCGCCCTTGGCCTTTTCGCCATCCATCACCAAATGGAGCCGGCCATCGCGCAACGCCTTCACCGGGTCCTCGCCATAGACATGGTAGTTGCCGCGGTCCCACACCATCACGGTGCCGCCGCCATATTGCCCCTGCGGAATGATCCCCTCGAAGGTCGCGTATTCGACCGGATGATCCTCGACCTCCACCGCCAGGTGCTTCTCGCCTTTTTCCCACGGCAACCCTTTCGGCACCGCCCACGATTTCAGAACGCCGTCCATTTCCAGCCGGAAATCGTAGTGGAGCCGGCTGGCATCGTGTTTCTGAATCACAAAGCGCGACGCGCCCTTCACCAGCTTCGGCAACGGCTTGCCGCTCGGCTCGGCCGTGACGGCGAAATTCCGCTTCTTTTTGTATTCGGCTAATCCCATCGCGTCTTCACTAGAAACGAAATCGCCACCACAGTCACGCGGACTGTGGTGGCGATTAACATTTAATCTCCTTGGGTATTACCGGCGCTTTTTGGCTTTGGCCTTCGGCTTTTCGTCTTCTTCCGCTTCGCTCGCTTCGACATTGATGACCGTTTCGGCCAGCTTGGTGAGCTTCTTGTCGGTTTCCGCCTCTTCATTCAAGGTGCGCTGCAAGAGTCCCATGGCGTCCTCCTCACCCAACAGGGAAGCGAACGTGCGAACCACGCCGTAGCCGGCGATCTCATAATGCTCCACGCGTTGCGCGGCGCCGATGAGCGCGGCGTCGAGCACGGAATCCTCGCCGTCTTCGTCGATGACTTCCTTGCCCTCCTCGACCAGCCCTTTCATGGCCTTGCAAACTTTACCCGTCGGTTTTTCGCCGAGCCCTTTGAAAATCTTTTCCAACCGATTGACGTGCCCTTCGGTCTGCGCCAGGTGATCCTGAAACGCGCGCTTCAGTTCCGGCGCGGAAGCCTTCTTCGCCATTTTCGGTAGCGCCTTCAGCAGCTGGTTCTCAGCGTTATAAAGGTCTTTCAGTTCGTCGATGTACAAATCCTTCAGTGAATCCATGCTCATAAATAATTACTCCTTCGTTTGATGTTGAAGGGCCGGGAAAATCCTCAGCACCCCTGACCGATCTCGAATAAGACCGCGTCAACGAAGAAACGCAGGCAGGAATGTCCCCGCGCGTATTTTTTTTGGCCGGAAAGCGCGAAAGAAAATCGGGCTAGGCCGCTTCTTCCGCTGCCTCAACGGGCGCCGCTGCTTCGGAGCTGAGCGGCTCGCCCACCAGATACCGCGTAAAACGCCGGATCACGATGTTCTCACCGAGCTCCGCGATTTTGCTCGCGACCAATTCCTTCACGGTCTGGTCCGGATTTTTGATGAACCCCTGCTCCATCAGGCAAACCGTGCTGTAGAATTTGTCCAGCTTGCCACCGACGATCTTGGAAATCACGTTCTCCGGTTTCCCCTTCACCTGCGCCTGGTAAATCGCCTGCTCGGATTCAATCAACTGCGCCGGCACTTCCTCGCGATTCACGTAGAGCGGATGCGCCGCCGCGATGTGCAGCGTGATGTCCTTCACGAACTCGCGAAACTTCTCGTTCTTCGCCACGAAATCGGTCTCGCAGTTTACTTCAACCAAAACGCCCACCTTGCCCTGCAAATGAATATAGGAAGCAACGATGCCTTCCTTCGTCGCGCGCGAAGCTTTCTTGCTGGCGCCGGCGATTCCCTTCGTGCGCAACACCGCCTCGGCCTTCTCCAGGTCGCCACCGGTTTCCGCCAGCGCCCGCTTGCAATCCATAATGCCGGCGTTGGTTTTGTCGCGCAGTTGTTTGACGAGCTGAGGATCGATTTCTGTTTTCGTGTCCATCGAAAAATTGGTGCTTGGGATTTGGACCTTGGGATCTCCGCCCCTAGGCGGACACTCCGGCCATCTCCACCTGCTCACGCACGCGCGCATCAGCGCTGGCCGACACAATCGCGTCCACGAGCTTCTGCAACATGACGCGGATCGCGCGGATGGCATCATCGTTGCCGGCGATCGGGTAGTCGATGATCTCAGGGTCCGCGTTCGTATCCACAATCGCCACGGTAGGAATTCCAAGCCGCTTCGCCTCGAGCACCGCGTTGTTTTCGCGCGTCGTGTCGATGATGACCATCGCATCCGGTAACGCCGACATTTCCAGAATGCCGTCCAGGTTCCGGCGCAGCTTCGCCGCTTCGCGATTCAATGCGGCCAGCTCCTGCTTGCCCATCTTCTTGTAATCGGGCGACTCCTCAATCTGCTCGATGTATTTCAACCGGCCGATGCTTTTTCGAATCG
>JBEEHI010000302.1:0-4561 GCA_041167305.1 Verrucomicrobiota bacterium | reverse complement strand
ATGACGACAATGCCGACGATCGAGAGCGAGCCCTTGAAGTATTTGAGCCATTGGAAAACGGGCAGGTAAAACCATTCCGGGCGCGGGACGTATTGCGTGTCAGCCGGGTTCGCTTTCGGCCCGAGTTCCGTGGGAGAAAAATGGGCGAGTAACCCGAGCGCGCAGATCATGACCAGCGCCACCGCCGTATCCATCAAGACCTGGCGCGGATAAAAACGCTCCGTCGGAAGGCGCGGATTGATTGGATCTTCGCTGGGCGGACCAGCGGCTCCGGCTTTGCGGAATAGAAAAACGTGGGCCGCGATCAGGCCGAGGATCGACATGGGCAGCAGGAAAACGTGCCCTACAAAAAAGCGAGACAAGGTCAGCGTGCCCATCTCGTTCCCGCCTCGCATCAAGCGTTTGAGAGTGGAACCGATCCAGGGGACTTCGCTCGCCATGTTGGTCCCGACCGTGGTGGCGAAGTACGCTTTCTGGTCCCACGGCAGCAAATAACCGGTGAAGGCCATCGCCAGCATCAGGCCCAAAAGTGCGCACCCGGAAATCCAGAGAACTTCGCGACGGCCTTTGTATGCGCCGTAAAGAAATGTCTGCGTCAGGTGAAGCAGCATCACGATGACGACCGCGCTCGAGCCGTAGGCATGGAGGCTGCGCAAGAACGATCCGCCGGTTACTTCCTTTACGATGTAGGCGACAGTTGTGTGCGCGTGATCGGCGGACGGCACGTAATAGAGCGCAAGAAATATTCCGGTGATGGTCTGCGAGATAAAGAGAAAGAGCAGGACCGATCCGAAAACATAGGCCCAACGCGCCCCGCCGGGAATCGGTTCGTCCAGCGCTTCGTGCATGAGCGCTCCCACGCCGATGCGAACGTCGAACCATCGATACAGGCGCTCGCGCCGCTTCAAATTCGGCTCGGCCGGTTTCCCCTCAGGCATAGGTGCGTCAGCCATGCGGCAATCCTCAGGCGAGCACTTCCTTTGTCGGAATAAGCTGGCGGAAATATTGGTAGCGGACTTTCAAGACACCGTTCTCGACCTTGCTTTCAAGATCGTCCATCGGCCGCGGAGACGGACCGGAAACGCGTGTGCCATCGAGCGTGAAGATGGCGGTGTGGCAGGGACAGACGAACTGCTGCTTCGCTTCAATCCACGGAATCGAACATCCCAGGTGGGGACAGATCGGCGACAAGACGCGCAGGACTCCGTCCTTGGCCGGCAAAATGTAAATCGCTTTTTCCGAAACAATTTTCCGCCAGCCGTCCCGTTGATCGACTGTGATCAGCTTTTTCATCGGCGCTTTCAGCGAAGCGAACTCCTCGATCTTGCCGATGTCCGACCACCCGATGTCGGTGGTCTTGGTGAGCAGCGGGTGCAGGGCAAAGCGAAGGAGCGGGATCGAAAGCGCGGCGCCCACGACGACGCCACCGAAACCGAGCAGCACGCCAAGAAACGAACGGCGATTGATCGGTTTGACCTGGCCTTGAGCAGCCGCGCCCGTGCGGCTTTCGCCCGATATTGGGGACGAGTTCATTGGAAGCGCTCGCCATTAAGAAAGGAACCGAACGGCAAGACAAGCGCGATCGTACGGTTCTGAAGAAATGCGCAGCCTTTGCGGAGCCGCGCCGGTGAGACTGAGGGGCCGCAAAATGCGACCAGCAAAAGCCAAGGGAGGATTAACGTCCGCCCGCCTTGCTCATTATGTTCCAGCCAGAAGGAAATTATGAAAACAATCCAACCACTCAAACTCGAAGCCCTGCTCTAAACCAGCCAGCCCGTCGAAATCCTGGACATTCGCCCCCGGGGCGAATTCGAAAAGATCCACATCGAAGGCGCGCATTCCATGCCCTCCGCTGAGATTTCAGCCGAAACACTTCTGGGCACCCGACAGTTGTTGATGACCGAACCGCTTTATCTCGTTTCCGAGAGCGGCACCCTCGCGCAACTCCAAGCTCGCGCTCTCGAACGGCAAGGCATGGATAATCTGTTTGTCGTCGCCGGCGGAATGCAGGCGTGGGAGACCGCTTCTCTTCCAGTGGTGCGGCGTCGTCCCGTGGCCGATTGGCTCGCGGAACAATGCCTCCGGATCTGCTCAGCCTGGGAGGCAGGAGATCCGTCCCGGCCGTGTGTTAACTTCGGAACATAAGTCCGGCGGCGCTTGCGTCAGCAATGGATGGCGTCGTTGTCCTTATCGAACGACGAGCTTGCGCGAGGATTCGAGGGCCGACGCAAATGGCAATGGTACCATTAGGTGACAGACGGTTGCAGCTGTAGTCTGAGGCGCTTCTGGTGCTGCGGGAAGCTGTTCGCAAGCCGAGACAGTCCTTTGATTATGCCAAAACAACCCGCATCGAAAACGTCTGCCAACCAGCCAGCACAAAAACGGAAAACGGCGAAACCGCAGATGGTCTCCCCGAAAGAGCGTAAGCAACTAGCTCACAACGCGCCGGTCCGGCGTGCTGCGAGTAAAGCCCGCGAATAGGTCCGAGTTACCATGGGAAACCGCGAAGATCTTGATGCAGATATTGCCGGGCACCCCTTCTTGCTCGGGCTTAGTGAGCATCACGTGCGGCTGCTCGCCGATTGCGCGACGCGTGTTCCTTTCCCGGCCGATCATGTGCTTTTCCGAGAAGGTGAAACGGCAAACCGTTTTTATCTGATCGAACGCGGCGAAGTTGTCCTCGAAACGAACACCGCCGCCGGTAAGACGATGATAATCGACAGGATAGGAAATGGTGACCTGCTGGGGTGGTCGTGGCTCTTCCCGCCTCACCAGTGGCGCTTCACGGCTCGCGCGAGCGAGGTTACCACTGCGATTTTCTTCTACGGCACAATCCTGCGTCAATATTGCGAAAAAGATCACACCCTCGGTTACGAACTGCTCAAGCGGATGAGCGCAGTGATGACCCGTCGACTGCAACTAGCACGCGCGAAACTTGTAGAGGAGCAAGGAGCCGCCGCCTCGGGCTGATCGCCGGGACCGCTTCCTTGGATCGTCGTGATTTTGAATGTCATCAAAGCGCGGGAATTTCACCGCGGTGATCGGATCGGCTGGTTGCGAGCGGCTGTCCTCGGCGCCAATGACGGCGTCCTCTCAACCGCCAGCCTTATTGTCGGTGTCGCCGCGGCTCATGCAGCGCCCCGGAATATTTTGGTAGCCGGCATTGCCGGGCTTGTCGCTGGGGCCATGTCGATGGCGGCTGGTGAATACGTTTCCGTCAGCTCTCAGGCAGACACTGAAAGCGCTGACATCGATCTCGAGCGAAAAGAGCTGGCTGCGGATGAACCGGGCGAGAAAGCAGAGTTAGCTGCTATCTATGTCAGGCGAGGCCTGACGGCTCCGCTGGCGGCCGAAGTCGCCGTGCAGCTTATGGCTCATGACGCGCTCGGGGCTCACTCGCGGGACGAGTTAGGTTTTTCCGAAGCACTCAAGGCGCGGCCAATTCAGGCGGCATTGGCTTCGGCCGCGACCTTTGCCGTCGGGGCCGCGTTTCCTCTTTTCGTCGCCATCATCTCGCCCGTGCATTGGGTGATCCCGACCGTCATCATCAGCTCGCTCCTGTTTTTAGCAGTCCTGGGCGGAGTTGCCGCTCGCGTTGGCGGCGCCCCGACGGTGGCGGGGGCAATCCGCGTGACCTTTTGGGGTGCGCTGGCCATGGGTCTAACGGCCGGAGTTGGCGCGCTGTTTGGCACCGCCGGGTGAGAAGGTCTCTTCGTTCAGTTTTGCAATCGGAGAAAAAATCATCTCCAAACGTCGCCGTCTTATTTTCGCCAATTCACCGAATAGATGAGCAGCTATTGAGATCGGGTTTACATTGAATGCGCGGATCACCCGGCGGCAGACTTCGAATTCCAGCTTCTTATGTTACAAAGCCTTCAACAACGGTTCGGAGAGAAATTACGCGCGTCGGACGGCGAAATCGGGCACGTCAGAGACTTCTACTTCGACGACAAGAATTGGAACGTTCGCTATCTGGTAGCCGATACTGGTCATTGGCTCGCGGGGCGCCTGGTGCTTATTTCTCCTCACGCCTTCGGTCATCTTTATCCGGAAGGGAAGGTTCTCCTCGTCAACCTGACGCGACAGCAGATCGAGGACAGCCCGTCAATCGACCGGCACAAGCCGGTGTCTCGCCAGCATGAAGAGGAGTACCATCAGTACTTCGGATACAATTACTACGCGGAAGCGATGCCGTCGTGGGGATTGCCCGGCTACCCGGTGATAGTTCCTGCTCCACCAGCGACCACGAATAAACAAAACGCCGCCGATCCGCACCTGCGCAGCGCGAAGGAACTAACTGGATACAGCGTGGAGGCAAATGACGGAGCAGTCGGGGAAATCATCGACTTTCTGATCGACGGCAGGACGTGGATGATTCGCCAGGTCGTAGTGGAATGCGGCCCTTGGTACGCGGACAACAAGGTAATCGTACCGACAGAGAGGATTGGGCGGATTGACTACGAGCTATGTACGGTTCACGTCGATTCGACCAAGCAGGCGTTCGCCACAGCGTTGGAACAACACCATCAAGCCCATGCAGCGTAAAGACGAGTCATCCCTG
>JBEEHI010000301.1:0-3799 GCA_041167305.1 Verrucomicrobiota bacterium | reverse complement strand
CATTCGCTGATTAGGTCCGCATTAGCAGGCCAGGTGAGCAGATCGGCAAACGCATCGGCGTTCGCGGGCGGGAAAAGTAGCGAGCGAGAGTGTTGATGCAACCTGAAAGCAGAATTGCATTGGCCCCCGGGAACGCCGCCCGTAAAATCGCCCCGTGCACTGGATGGCCCGACATCGCCGTATCGTCGTGGCGGGAATCTGCGCGTTTTGCGCGTCGGTGATTCTCGTCGGGCATTTCTTTCCAGGCCTCCCGTTTCTGTCGGGCATCTGGCAGCAGGAACAGAATTTCGAGGACTTTCTCCAGCGCGAAGGCCGCAAGGCCCAGACCCATCCTGAGTTCGTTTTTCTCGGCATCGATCAGTCGACCCTCGAGCTGCCGCCCTTTTCTCCTGAGGAGCTGGCGAGCAGCCGCGCCTTACAACTCATGACGGAGCGGCCCTATCCGTGGTCGCGAGAAGTCTGGGCTCTCCTGCTTGATCGTCTCTTTGGCGCCGGAGCGCGAGCCGTGATGTTCGACTTTGTCTCTAATCCGCCTAACGAGGGTGATCCCATTCTCCACGAGGCCCTTGATCGGTATCGCGACCGGGTGGTCATCGGAGCGAACTTCGATTTTTCCAAAGGCATGCAGGCGGTCCTGCCTAACGCGAACCTGATTCCGCCACCGGCCTTACTGGACGACCGCGTCGGATTCGTAATCTTCTTTTCCGACCCGCTCGATCGAAAGGTTCGCTCGATCCGTTACATGGTTTCGGACCGGCTGCTGGCTGGCCAGGAGTCGTACCCTTCCGAGGAAGTTTATTATGCGATGTCGGCCCGGATACTGAAGAAAATCGGGCACGAAAAGGATGTGTCCTGGGACTTCGTCCCTCATCAATTTCGTTTCGGGGCGAACGACGCCTACCCGGCCCAGCCGCTTTATGAGGTGTTTGATCCAAAGATCTGGCACGCTCCGATTCCCGCTTCCCGTGATACAGGCAGCGGCTTTGGCGACGGCGCGTTCTTCAAGGACAAGATCATAGTCGTCGGCGCTTCGTCGCAAATTCAGCACGATTTTGTGCCGACTCCGATGAGCCCGGATACGCCGGGGCCGACTTTGCACATTCATGCGATGGCGGCCGCGATCGACCACGATTTCCTTTATCCCACGTCGGAGCGAACCGATTTGATCCTGGTCGCTGCGGCCGCGGCTCTCGCAGGACTTTTGATCGCATTCGTTCGGCGGCCGCTTGTTTGCATCATCAGTCTGCTCGCGATCGCGGGCGCTTACCTGGGGTTTGCGCGGGTGATGTACGACCGCACGGGATTGCTCGTCGTGGTTGTCCCGGTGCTCTCCACCTTTCTCACCGCCGGCTTCCTCTCGTTAGGCTTCGAGTTTGTCCTGGAACGGATGGAGAAGAACCGGACGCGCCGCACCCTCGAACGCTACGTCTCGAAGAATCTCGTAAAGGAAATTCTCGACAATCCCGACAGCTTTTACAGCAGCCTGCGCGGGGTGCGGTTGCCGGCCACGATCCTGTTCTCGGACATCGTTGGCTTTACCACCCTCACCGAAAGCGCGGATCCGGAGAAACTCGTGGCCCAGCTCAACGAATATCTGAGCCGGATGACGGGCGCCGTCTTCGAGAACAACGGGACGCTGGACAAATTCATCGGCGACGCTGTCATGGCGGTATGGGGGAACGTAAGCAGCCGGGGCCTGGGCGAGGATGCGAAGGCCTGCGCGCGCGCGGCGCTGGACATGCGGCGGGAACTGGCGGTCTTGAACACGCAATGGGCAGCGCAGGGCGTCCCGCCCTTTCATATTGGGATCGGCATCAACCACGGCGACGTCCTCGTGGGCAACATCGGCTCGCAGGAAAAGGCGGACCCGACGGTGATCGGCGACGCCGTCAATCTCGCTTCCCGTCTCGAGGCGCTCACCCGCACTTACGCGGTCGATATTCTGGTCGGCGCGCGGGCGGCTACTTTGATCCGGGAGGAATTCGATCTGCGCAGTGTGGCGTTCGTCCAGGTGAAAGGCAAAACCGAGCCGGTGGAGATCTTCACTTTGATCGGCGAGAAGAAGGCTCGTGGAGACGAGGAGTTTCTTCACCGCGTCGAGACCTACGAAGCCGGCTTTCGCAAGTTCCGGGAACGCGAATTTACCCAGGCCAAGATCCTTTTCTCACAGTTCCTCGAATTCTATCCGGACGATGCTCTCGCCAAGATGTATCTCGAGCGCGCGCTCGAATACGAAAAGGAGCCTCCCGATGTGGCGTGGAATGCCGTGGAAGTCTTCAAAAAAAAGTAGGCCTGGCGGTATCCGCGCGACTATTAGTGTAAACAGGCATGGCACGCGACACGGATCGTTCTGTTGAGCTTCGTCGAAGTGACATTTTCGATCCTGCCTTTCCCGTTCCGCCGCCGGAAGCGGCGTTTCCGCCTACGCTCCTGGAGCGGCACCTGGACAAACTGCGAGCTTTTTATGATGCACAGCCGACGGAACCGACGTCGTCTGGTCGCTTTTACCGAAAATTGCTAGCCACCTATTACCGGAATCTGATTCCCGCAAAAGCGAGCGTGGTCGAAATCGGATGTGGCGCGGGGAACCTGCTCGAATTGTTGCCGAATCGAGATGTCACGGGAATCGATCTCGCGGAAAAGCAAATTGCCGCGGCGCGCGCAAGATTGCCCCACGGAAAATTTCACATCATGGCCGGCGAGAAACTGGCGCTGAATCGCACGTTCGATTTCGTGATCCTGTCTGAGACGCTCAACTTCGCCGCCGACGTCCAGAAGATTCTCGAGAACTTGCACTCGGTTTCGCACAACCGGACGCGCCTGATTTTGAATTTTCACAGCTTGCTTTGGTGGCCTTTCATCAGCGTCGGAACGGCGCTGGGCCTTCGGGCCGCCCATCCTCCCTGCAATTGGCTGAGCTCAACCGACATGCGAAACATGCTCTCGCTCGCCGGCTGGGAAGTGATCAAACAACAGGGCCGGTTGCTCATGACCTTTCCCTGTCTCGGTCTGGAGAAAGTCGTCAATCGCTTCATCGCGCCGATCCTTTCGCCGCTTGCTCTAACGGTCTTTCAAGTGGCGCGACCCCTGCAGCGCGCTCAGGGGGAAAAAACAGTTTCGGTTGTGATCCCGGCACGCAACGAAGCGGGAAACATCGAAGATGCCGTGCGTCGTCTGCCTCGCCTGGGCAGACAGACGGAGATCATTTTCGTCGAAGGAAATTCAACGGATCACACCTGGTCGGAGATTGAGCGGGTTAAGGCGCAATACCCAGATCTCGCCATCAAGACGATGCGCCAGACCGGCAAAGGCAAAGGTAACGCTGTCCGTGAAGCATTCGACGCAGCCAGCGGCGAAGTCTTGATGATCCTCGATGCCGATCTCACGGTTCCGCCAGAGGAGCTGCAAAAATTCTACGATGTCCTCATTTCCGGACGAGCGGACTTCGCCAACGGCGTCAGACTGGTTTACCCGATGGAAGACAAGGCCATGCAGTTCTTCAATCTCTGCGCGAACAAATTCTTTGGGATCGCCTTCAGTTGGGCGCTAGGCCAACCGCTGAAGGACACGCTTTGCGGGACCAAGGTTCTTTTTAAGGACGACTATGCGCGCATCGCGGCGAACCGGGCGCACTTCGGCGACTTCGATCCCTTCGGCGATTTCGATCTGATTTTCGGGGCGAATCATCTGCATCTTAAAATCGGCGACGTGCCGATTCGTTATCGCGAGCGCACCTACGGCGAAACGAACATTCAGCGATGGCGCCACGGGATGTTGCTCCTGCGGATGCTTTTGCTTG
>JBEEHI010000300.1:0-5860 GCA_041167305.1 Verrucomicrobiota bacterium | reverse complement strand
CCGCCGCCGCGCCCGGGCATCCCCTGAGCGAAAGCAGCGTGGCCGAAGCGATCGTAGGCCGCGCGCTTGTCCGCATCGATCAGGACATCGTAGGCTTCGCCCAGCTCCTTGAATTTTTCTTCGGAGTGCGGGTCGTCCGGGTTCTTGTCGGGGTGATACTTGACCGCGAGCTTGCGATACGAGCGCTTCACTTCGTCCTCGGTGGCAGTCCGCGAGACGGAAAGGACTTCATAGTAGTCGCGCTTCTCAGTCGGCATAGGTCGTATAGGTCGTATAGGTCGAATGTGACCTATGGGCCGCTGGAAACCACGACACTCGACGGACGGAGCAGACGATCCTTCATCTTGTAACCGCGGCGGGTCTGGCGAACCACGATTCCCTCCGGGAATCTCTCGCTGGGCTCGTGGGCAATCGCTTCATGCAGGTTCGGATCGAATTTCTGGCCGGTTGCGTCGATCGGCTGGAGGCCGCTGTCGGTCAGGAAATCCATGAGCTGCTTTAACACCATGCTCATGCCGGAAAACACTGGGGACTTCTCGCCCTCGGCCCGGGCGGCTTCCAGACCGAGCTCGAAGTTGTCTACGATCGCGATCAGCTTCTCGAGCAGCGAGCTATTGGCGTATTTGATCGCTTCCTCTTTTTCGCGGGCGGAACGCTTTTTGTAATTTTCGAAATCGGCCTGGCTGCGAAGCGCGAGATCGCGGAACCGATCCAGATCCGCCTGGAGGCCTTCGCAGTCGTCCTCTGCCGGTGCCGGCTCCGCGGATGGCGCGCTGGCTACGGAATTTTTTTCCTCCACGTCTGGTTGAGTTACCGGGATTTTTTTCATGTCTTGCGAATGGCTATCAAAGTTATGTCGTCATTTTGCGGCTGAGAGCCGACGAAGCTTCGCAGTTCGTCGATCAGCCGGGTGATCATGGCCGGGGCCCCCTCGGCCGCGCTGGCCCGAACGCATTCCATCATCCGTTCAGGTCCAAATTCGTCTCCGTTGGCGTCGAGCGCTTCCGTGACGCCGTCCGTGTAGAGGAGCAGGCAATCGTCCCGGTTGAGGGAGAGAGCGAAGTCGTTTGTTATCCTATCGAACACGCTCCCGCTGTCAATTCCGAGGACCATTCCCGGCGGCTTCACCGGCGCGGCCGTCCCCGTCGCGTGGTCGAAAAGAATCGGCGCATCGTGGCCCGCACGCGAGAGCGTCACGGCACCGCGCGCATGATCGAGAACCAGGTAGGCCATGCTGATGAACATGTCTTCTTTGATGTCGGGATAAAGCTGGCGGTTCACCTTCTTCAACACATCGGACGGCGAAGGATTGCCCGCCGCCTGGCTGCGCAGGACGCTGCGGCAAATCGCCATGATGATCGACGCCGGGACACCTTTTCCGGAAACATCCGCGATCGCGACGCCCAGCTTTTCGTCATCGACCTTCAGGTAATCAAAATAATCGCCGCTCACATGGCGCGCGGGAATGTTGAGGCCGGCAATCTCGAATCCCGGAATCACCGGCGACTCGCTCGGCAACAGGATCCGCTGGATGTCGCGCGCGATTTCCAGGTCGTGATCGAGGCGTTTCTTCTCGTTCGCTTCCGAGTAGATGATGGCGTTGTAGAGGGCGAAGGCCGATTGTTCCGCGATCGACTTGAAGACGACGAAGTCGCTCGCGGTAAACGACGGGCTCGACGGACCGTTCCCCAGCGCGAGCACGCCCATATTTTGTTTGCCGTAAAGCAGCGGCGTCACCATCACGGAAGCGGCGCCAAGCGAAGTACCACGCAGACCGGCCAGCTCCGGCGCATTCGCAAGGTCGGTCAGCAGGACCGGTTCGCGCGTTTGCCAGACTCGCCCGATGATTCCCTCACCCGGCGGGATGGCCTGGAGGCGGAGATAACTTTCGAGCGCCGTGGAATTCGAAGCTGCCTGCTGCAGGATGTGCGTCGGCACGTCGATGAACGGTGGGCAGCCTTTCGAAATAAAAGTTGGCGCCAGTTTGCCGCCCGCGCGTTCCATCATGTAAAGCGCGCCGCCCTGCGCGTCGAGGACGCGCGACGCGCCTTCCACAATCAACCGGTGCAAATCGGCCGCGCGGATCGTTTCGGTGAACGCTTCCCCGAGCCCGTGGAGAAAATCGAAGACGAGCGTCTCCTCGATCTGGATTTCTTCCTTCGAGCGCTCGAGTTGGCGGATGCGAATCTTCTGCTGCCACCAGGTGAAGAACCAGCCCGCGAGCGACGCGATGAAGAGGCCGAGAAAAACGATTGGCCACATGCGCCGCGTGCTGGATCAGTTCGACGGCGTCTCGTGGTTGAGATCCTGTTTTAGATAATCGAGGACGTCTTTGAATCGCGAAAAGTTCTGTGGGGCGGCATCGCAGAGCGCCTGGTGGGCGTCCAGCATGTCGGAGCTGACCTGTTTCTTTTCGTCGGTCGGCGAACCGTTCGCTTTATCGCGCTGGAGCAGTTCGCATTGCGGAGCGGCGGTCCCGTTCGAGTGGATGTCGAAGATTTGGTCCAGTCCGAGACCGGTCAGGAGACTGCGGCTGCGTTCACCGCAATGGACGACGTGGAGATGGCCGTGCCCCAGTTCCTTCAAGCGCAACGCCACGCCCGCCATCGTTCCCATGAAGGTAGAATCCATCATCGCGCAATTCTCCAAGTCGACGACAAATTCGCGGTAGCCCCGGTTGACCATCTCGCGGGTAAATTCCTTGAGATTGCCGCTGTTGAGGAAGCTTCCCTTGCCCTCGACTTTCACCCAAACGGCATCGCCGTTTACCCCGACTTGGATTGACGACTGCACTGCTGGGGTAAAATTACAGGCTCGCAGGGGGCACTGTCAACCTAAGGCTCCCCGGGATAGGTCGAGTAGCGTAAGCCATTCATTCCCAAAGATACGACCGGTTTTCGGCGACGATGTGCCCGTTCTCGATCAATAAACAACGCCAGGCCGTGACGCGACCATCCGCCAGATAGTCGTCGCCGATGATGGTAAACGCCGTTTTGATGTTCCCCTTCGCGTTCGCGTAGGAAATCTCGCGCGCCTGGACGAACGAGCGCAGTTTCTCCTGCCGATACTCGAGGCGCACGGTCACATTCGCCGGGCGTTTCACGCGCCAGAAGAAATCGAAATAGTTGCCGTAACGCTGGTTTCGATCGGCATTGGTGAGGGCGCCGTAGAGACGGTAGGTCCGCTCGAAGCCCAGCGACGCTTCCGCGATTCCTGCTGTCGCGTTATTCGGATTGCTGTTGAGCGCTGAGGAAAGGGATTTCTTCGATTTGGGCGGAGTTTCGCTGAGATAGAAAAGTTTCGTTTTGCGAAATTGGAAATCGTCGGTCAAGGCCACGGGCAAGGGGTCGACTTTTGTCAGGATCTTCACCTGGCCTGCCGCCCGGAGTTGGGCAGCCGCGAAGAGTGCCAGAACCAAAATGGCCGCCCGTTTCATTGGGCTAACGAAAGGGGAACTGTGGCGCGATGTCAAAGCTGGATCGCGCGCTCCCAGCGCGATGCGTTAGATTCCGCACGTGATTGAGGTGCGCTATGAACGCGGGGTTTTTCTGCCGGAGCAGGAGATCTGGCTCGATCCCGCAGAGGCGAAGCCGTTCGCGTTTGTGTCGCACGCCCACAGCGATCACATCGCGCCGCATGACGAGATTATTGTTTCGGAACGGACGGCGCGGCTGATGCAGGCGCGAATGCCGGGAGAACGACACGAACACGTTCTGAACTTCGGCGAGAAAACCACGGTCCGGGGACTCGATGTCACGCTGATTCCCGCGGGACACATTTTCGGATCAGCCCAGTTTTTCCTGGAAACGGAAAGCGGCTCGCTGCTTTACACGGGCGATTTCAAATTACGCCCCGGGCGGTCGGCGGAGCCGGCGGAATGGCGGCACGCTCAAACGCTCATCATGGAAACTACTTTCGGTCTGCCGCGTTATCGGTTTCCGCCCACGGAGGAAGTCATCGGGCAGATCGTGGCGTTCTGCCGCGATGCTCTGGAGACGGGCGCCGTGCCGGTGCTGCTTGGCTATTCGTTAGGCAAGGCGCAGGAGATTCTCTGTGCGTTGTCTGGCGCCGGTCTCAAGCCGATGCTGCACGGCACGGTCCATCGGATGACGCGGATCTACGAGCAATTCGGGCAATCGTTTTGCGAATACGAGCGGTACAAAGCGAACGATGTCGCCGGCAAAGTCCTCATTTGTCCGCCGAGCGTGAACCGTTCAGCGATGCTGGAAAAGATCCGGGAGAAGCGGGTGGCGATGATCAGCGGCTGGGCGGTGGAACCGAGCGCGATTTATCGCTACCAGGTCGATGCGGCGTTTCCGCTCTCCGATCACGCGGATTACACCGACCTGTTGCGTTATGTCGATCTGGTGAAGCCGGAGCGCGTCCTGACGTTGCATGGGTTCGCGGCGGAATTCGCGCGCGATCTGCGCGATCGCGGGATCGAGGCATGGGCGCTGAGCGAGGAAAACCAGATGGAACTCACGCTGGGGAAAACTGCCTACCCTGTAGTGGCAGGCGTGTCGCCTGCATCCCAACCGATTGCGGCCGACACGGCCGCCTCTACAGAATCGGAATTTCACGTGTTCGCGACGGTCGGGGAAATGATCGCCGCCACTCCGGCGAAGCTCGAGAAGGTCCGGTTGCTGGCGGAATATTTGCGGACGTTGAATGCGGAGCAGCTCGCGATCGCCACGATTTATTTTACGGGCAAGCCGTTTCCACAAAGCGATCTACGCACCATCCAG
Source organism: Verrucomicrobiota bacterium (assembly GCA_041167305.1). Lineage (GTDB taxonomy): Bacteria > Verrucomicrobiota > Verrucomicrobiia > Chthoniobacterales > UBA10450 > AV80. The sequence continues at coordinate 1,115 of JBEEHI010000300.1, read as the reverse complement.
GCGGGGTGGGCCGTGATTCATCGCGCTCTGATCAGCGCGGCGAAACTGACGGAGCCGGAATTCCGGCGCATCGCGACTTCCCATGGAGATGCCGGCAAGACGGCGCTGGAAGCACTCGAGGGACGGACTGTTCCCGAACCATTCACGCTTGCCGGATCGCGCGAGCTTTTCGATACGTTGCACAAAACGCGGGGGCCGCTGGGCAAGACTGAGCTTCTGCAAAAACGTCTCGCGAAATTATCTGCGCGCGAAGGTCAGTACCTGGTCAAGATCCTGACGGGCGATCTGCGGATCGGTTTGCGCGAGGGCCTCGTGGAAGAAGCGATCGCGGCCGCGTTTTCCGCGCCGCTCGATGAAGTGAAGGAGGCAAACATGCTGCTGGGCGATCTCGGCCAGGCCTCCGTGCTCGCCTCGAAAGGGGAACTGCAGAGCGCGGAGCTGTCGTTGTTCCGCCCGATCAAATCCATGCTAGCCAGTCCCGAGCCGACAGCGGAAGCGATCTGGGCCCGTTTCGGCGGCGCGGAAGAAAACAAAACGGTTTACGTGGAGGACAAGTTCGATGGGATCCGCGCGCAGCTCCATCGCGGAGCGGGGCGTGTCGAAATTTTTTCGCGGGATCTGCGCCGGATGACAGACCAATTTCCCGACCTGGGAGATCAGGCGCGCCAGTTCAAGGAAGAGATCATTCTCGACGGCGAGATCATGGCGTTCGAGCATGGGAAAAAGCTGACGTTTTTCGATCTGCAAAAACGGCTCGGCCGAAAACAGGAAGGCGCGGATTTGTTCGCGACGGCCTCAGCCGACGTGCCAGTCGTCTTCGTCGCTTTCGATTTGCTCTGGATCAATGGTGAATCTTTCTTGCGACGTCCATTACGCGAACGGCGCGAAGCCTTGCGAAAACTTGCGCCGCCTTCCGGTTTTCAAATCGCCGAAGTTTACCCGGCCCACTCGGCCGATGAAATCGAGACGGCGTTTCAGCAGGCGCGCCGCCGTTTCAACGAAGGGCTGATGGTGAAAGATCCGGAGAGCATTTATTCGCCGGGCCGCCGGGGAATGTTTTGGTTCAAACTAAAGAAGGAGCTGGCCACGCTCGATGTAGTCGTTGTCGCGGCTGA
>JBEEHI010000299.1:0-3295 GCA_041167305.1 Verrucomicrobiota bacterium | reverse complement strand
CATCCGCCGGTGGCGCTGCTGCACCATGGCTTTTACTGGGGTTGCCCGGACAAGGAGGCGCTCGGCCGCGCGCTCGCCAGCACCACGAAAGGCCGCCCCACTTTTCATTTCGGATTTTTTGCGATCGATTTCACCGCGACCACAGCCGTGCGCGTCCTCGACGCGATGCCCGGTCTGACGAATTTCGTCGCGCCGCAACGCGGCGATCCGCGCTGGCGCACCATCCAGCCGGCGGAGATCGACGTGTTTGTCGACGAGGCCAGCGGTGACGTCGGATTGCGCGCGCGCGCCTCGGCCGAATACCTTGGCTCGTTCGCGCGGGCGTGGGTGATTCCGCTCGGGTTCCATCCGTTTCTCTTCGGGCGCAGTCCGCACATGCCTCGTTTGCGTTGCGGCAAAGTAATCGTGCAACGGCGCTCGTGGACCGTTGGCCTGGAGGAATTGGCCGCCGGGAATTACACGGGGATTTCTCGCAACCTCGTCGCGGCGATCGAACGCCTGCGCTCCGCGAAGGGTTGGCCGCGCTACATCTACATTCGGCCGAGCGAACAAGCCCTCCGCCGCAGCGGCGCCGAAGGCCGCGACAAAGATACCAAGCCTGTCTTCATCGATCTTGAGAGCTATCTGTTCCTCGAAATTTTTCACGGCTGGCTCACGAAGGCGGGCGAGCTGGAGGTCAGCGAGATGCTGCCGGATCCCGAGCACCTGCTCTGGCAGGAACCGGACGGCAGGCGGACTTTCGAGCTTCGAACCCAGATCGTTCCCGGATAAATTCGAAATCCGAACACGAAATCCGAAACAATGACCAAGGAAAAATGTCGAAACGCGGACTCTACGTTTTTTAAGATTCGGATTTCGAATTTGTTTCGAGCTTCGAACTTCGAATTTCAGATTTTCTTCCCATGAAGATCATCGCGGTCGCAAACCAGAAAGGCGGCGTGGGCAAGACGACCACCGCGGTGAATCTCGGCTGCGCGCTCGCGGAGGAAGGCTTGCGCGTGCTGATCATCGATCTCGATCCGCAGGGGAACGCGACCAGTTCCTTCGGATTGCAGGAACTGGAAGGCGAGAGCTTGTATGAGCCGCTCCTGGGCAACACCTCCATCGCCGATAAAATCCTGCCGACTCGCGTCGAACGCGTCTTCATCGTTCCCGCCGATCTCGATCTCGCCGGCGCGGAGGTGGAGATCGCGCGGCTCGACAACCATCTCACCCGCCTGGCCGACACGCTCGCGCCGCTCCGTTCCGATAACACTTTTGATTTCGTCCTGCTCGATTGCCCGCCGTCGCTGGGCATCCTGATGACGAACGCGCTCGCCGCCGCGGACGAACTCCTCACGCCGATCCAATGCGAATTCTTCGCGCTCGAGGGCCTGGTGAAAATCGTCCGCATCATCGAGCAGGTGCGCGGTTCCGGAGCGAACGATCGTCTCGAGATCGGCGGCATCGTCATGACGATGTTCGACAGCCGGACGAACCTGAGCGCGCAGGTCGTCGCCGATGTCCGCGCCCATTTTGGCGAACGCGTTTACGAAACCGTCATCCCGCGAACCGTCCGCCTCAGCGAAGCTCCCAGCTTCGGCAGGTCAATTCTCGAACACGATCCGAATGGCACGGGCGCCCGCGCCTACCGCGCGCTCGCAAAAGAATTTATTGAGCGTCATCGCTGACTGCGCCGCGGTAATGGATCGCGCGGATTTTTTCCATCGTTACCAGGCCGCCCTTGATCATGCCGTCGAGGACCGGGAGGAAGCTTTGGATCTTCTCCTCGCTGTCGATGATCTCGATGATCATTGGCAGGTCCATCGAGAGCCGAAGAATTTTTGAAGTGTGCATCCGGCTCGATTTGCCGAAACCCATCGGGCCGCGCAAGGCGGTCGCGCCGGCCATTTGCATTTCGCGCGCTTTCAGGATGATCGCTTCGTAGAGCGGGCGATGCTCGTAGCGATCGCTCTCGCCGATGAAGATGCGGAGCAGGGTGGCTTCGTGAGGGATTTCCATAGGGGTTATCGGCTGACAGCCGCTGCGCAGAGCTGGCCAAGCCAGACAGCGCCGAGACAAAGGAGCACAGAGAGAATGACGTTGGCGGCCGCCCGCAGCCAATCGCCTTCCATGGTCAGGTTCAAGGTTTGCAGGCTGAAGGAAGAAAACGTCGTGTAACCGCCGCAGACGCCGGCCATGAAAGCGAGCCGCCACTCTGGCCTAACGAGCAGTCGCCCTTCCGGACCGGTATAAGCAGCAAAGAACCCGATCACAAGGCAGCCGGACACGTTCACCAGCAATGTGCCCCAGGGAAATGTTTCGCCGAAGCGCTGGCCGATCACGCCGGACAGCCAGAAGCGCGCGACGCTCCCGAGCGCGCCGCCCCCCGCCACGAGCCAGTAATCCAGGCGATGCATTGCGACCCATATACCAAGAAGGGGTGAACGCTTCAATCCTCGGAAAAAGTTGCACGCGCGCGATGCAGAATCAGCGAACCAATACTATGGGAGCGAAGTTCGTAGCGAAGGATGAACGCGATTGGCAGCCGGCGCCGGCGCCGAACACATCGAGTCTGACGACGCTGAAAAGCGCGGCAAAAAACTGCATGGCCTGCCATCTCTACAAACACGCTACCCAGACTGTGTTCGGCGAGGGAACGAAAGGAGCGAAGCTGATGCTGCTGGGCGAACAGCCGGGCGACCAGGAAGATCTGGCGGGCAAACCGTTCGTCGGGCCGGCCGGAAAAATTTTGGATCGCGCGCTCGAAGAAGCGGGGATCGATCGCGACGAGGTTTACGTCACGAACACGGTGAAGCACTTCAAATGGGAACCGCGGGGCAAACGTCGGATCCACAAGAAGCCGAACTCGCGCGAGATCGCGGCTTGTCGGCCCTGGCTTGAGGCTGAGCTGCGAGTCGTTAGGCCGGGATTGCTCGTCTGTCTCGGCGCGACGGCGGCGCAGGCGATCTTTGGCCCGACGTTCCGCGTCACGCGCGATCGCGGGAAAGTCCTGAAATCAGAGCTCGCGCCGAAAGTCCTCGCGACAGTTCATCCTTCCTCGCTCCTGCGGCAACCGGATGAAGAATCGCGGGAGCGCGAGTATAAACTTTTCGTCGCGGATCTCTGCGCTGCCCTGAAGGCAGCGAAATGAGTTCTACTGCTTCGGCGAGGCGCTGGGGGATGCTTCGGCCGAAGTTTCCGCCTTCTTCTCCTTGCGCTTCTCGTCGGCTGCTTTTTCCGCGTCCGTCTTTGGTCCGAGCTTCACCGTCTTCGCTTCCAGCGTTTGGTCGGACATCTTCCAATACGAGCCGCG
>JBEEHI010000298.1:0-6748 GCA_041167305.1 Verrucomicrobiota bacterium | reverse complement strand
GACACTGCGCCGACGACTTCGCCGATAACGTTCCAATCGGCTTCGCCGGAATAACCCTGGGCTCGCGTGCGACCGTGGACGGCGATAGCCCGGATTCCGGTTCCCTCGAGAATTTGCGCTACCCGTGGCGCATTAACGGACTCCGCATCCCAGCCGATCCGGATTTTCGCGGTCACCGGCACGGGCGCCGCCGCTCGAACGACTGCTTCCGCGACCGCCGCCAGAGCCGGGCAATCCTTGAGCAGCGCGGAGCCGCCGTTCTTCGCGACTACCTTGTTAACCGGGCAACCGAAGTTCAGGTCGATGAAATCGGGCCGGACCCAATCGATCACGTGTTTCGCCGCCTCTGCCATGTGCTCTGCGTTGCCGCCGAAAAGCTGGACGCCGATCGGCCGCTCGCACTCGTCGAAATCCAGATATTCGCGCGTCCGTTCGTTCCGGCGAAAAACGCCCTCGGCCGAGACGAATTCCGTGACGAGCACGTCCGCACCGCGTTCCTTGCAGAACTGGCGGAAAATTTTGTCCGACACTCCCGCCATCGGCGCGAGATAAAGCGGGAAACCGGAAAACCATGGAAGTGCTGATGGCATGGGCGCACCCCACTATTCCACAATTTGTGATCCGCGCAGGCGGAGCGAGCTGGTAGCATCCCGTCATCATGCTGATTACGCTCCCCGGTGCTGAGGGTGAAATTTCAGTCAACATCTCCGAATACTGGTCGGACCAATTCGGGACCGGAATAAAAGGTTGGATCTCCGCGGACGGTGGACCGCCTGAAGATTTGGAGTTCGTCTGTGATGGCGCTGTGGTTCCGATAACTTCCTGGCACGCGCGAGAAGATATTGTCCGCAAGGCCCCTCCGGGTTTTCGCGGGAACGCCTGGGGTTTTTGGTGTTACCTGCCTTCGACTTCCACCCCGCGTGTCACGATTCAGCGTCACGGTTCCAAGGCGCGGCATCGCAGCGAAGTTCAACTGACGCGCCATCCGCTAAAGATTCCGGATTGGCAGAAGGCAGAGAGCGTGAATTTGTTCGAGCAATTTCGGGCGGAGACGAATCGCATCGCGGGGAAAATTCTGGAGATCGGGTCGCGTCAGGTGGTGCTCGGCGGGCAAAGCAAGCGCGGATTGTTTCCCGAATGTTCCTATGTTGGCTTCGACTATTACCCGGACGCGAACACCGACGTCGTCGGCGACGCCCACGAGCTGTCGAAGTTCTTCGGCTGCGAATTCGACGCGGTCTTTTCCCTGGCGGTGCTCGAACATTTCGCGATGCCATGGGTCATCGCGGCGGAGATCAACAAGGTGTTGAAAGTCGGCGGCCTCACATTTCACTCGACGCACTTCGCGTTTCCGCCGCATGAGCGACCCTGGGATTTCTGGCGTTACACCGACCAGGCCCTGCGCATTCTTTTTTCGCCGCCGCTGGGATTCGAAGTGATCGGGTGCGCGTTCGATACGCCGGCGCGATTGCATCCGGACAAAGTTCGTGAAGATCTGATCCACCTTCCGCTGGAACCGGCGTGGGTTGGCATCAGTGTGCTGGCGCGAAAGACCGCGGACATCGATCCCGGGAAATTCGTCTGGTCCGCCTCGGTAGCAGATTGTCTGGGCGGCGAGTCACACTACCCGGCTCCGACGGAAGAGATTCGAGGCTAAAAACAAGCGCCGCTAGGTCGCGTTTTTCAGGAGCTGCGAGACTTCGTGTTGGACGTGTTCGAGCTCATCCAGCCGGAGGCGCGCGTCCGGGACGATAAAGACATCACCGCTCTTGGCGTGTTCGTAAACCAGAACGGGCCGGTCTTCCGCCTGCTCCGTCTTTAATTGTTTCAGGACGCGTTTCCGTTCGAGCATGACGGCGAGAACATAACAGGCGTTGGCGTTCGCCGGTTTGTTCTCCGCGAGGAGACGACGCAAAAGTTCCTCGGCGCTTTCCTTGGCAAGCGCTTCCGGCGGCGCGGCCGGCGGCGGCTCATAGCGCATTTTCCAAAAAGAAAATGGCCGGATGTTTTCGTTGCGTTGGGCCCACGCCTCTTCGCTCAAATCTTCGCGGCGGAAACCGTCGCCTTCTCGAAAGAGCAGCGTGTAAAACTGCTCGCCCGCCGCGAACGGGCGCCCGGTTCGCGCGCAGGCGTCGGCGCGATGTTTGATCGGCCATTCATTTGCCAGGGTCGGGTTCATCGGGCGATCACGGGACCGACGCGCGGAGAAAACCGAGGCGCGGCGGCTCGCGGTTTGTGGCGCGGTAATAGAGAAGGATCAGGCCGATAATGCCGAAGATGATATTCGGCGTCCACGCCGCAGCCCAGGTGGGAATGCGTGCCCCTTCGCCGAGCGCGAGGAAAAGATGCATGACGAAGTTCATGGCGAAGACCAAAAGAATGGCGGCCGCCACGCTGGAGAGAATCCCGCGGCGAGAATAACCGACCCCGAGCGATGCCGCGATCAGCGCCACCACCGCACACGTCCAGGGCAAGGCGACCCGGTATTGCAGGTGAGTGGCAAAAGGCGCGAGAAGCGTCGTAGGAAAATCGGAATTGAACTGAAGATAATCGCGCAGCTCCGGCACGCTGAGGTGTTCCGCGCGCAGGTTCGCACTGCTCAAGCGAAAGGGCGTTTCACTCCAATCGGTAATCACGAGCGATTCCGTGTAGGGAATCGTTTTGGTCACGTTCCCTTCGTTGTCGTAGTGAACGATTTTCAATTGCCGAAATTCCCAGGCATGCGTCTCGGGATGATAGAGCGCGCGCGTAATGATGTAGGCCGTGACGATATTGTCGTTCGCGTCCTGTTGCACGATGTGGACGGTATTGAACACGTTCTCGCCGGGATAAAACTGCTGGATAAACCAGGTCCGGTTCTCGCTTCGATTCCGAAAAATCTGCGCGGTCAGACCGAACGCACGCCGGCTGGACTGCGGGTCCTCGAGAAGCCGTTTGTGCGCATACTCACCGTGAGGTGCCATGGAATAATTCAGGGCCGTGCTCGCCCCGGTCGTCAGCAAGCCGATCACGAGCAGCGGTGCCAGGATGCGCGGCAGGCTCACGCCCGAGGTGAGCATGGAGACAATCTCATTCGAGCGTGACATCCGGCCGAGGCAGAAGAGCAACGCGAGCAGAATCGCGACCGGCAGGAGGATGACGAGAATCTGGGGGATCTGGGTGAGATAATATTGCAGAATCAAAAGACGGGAGATGCGTTGATCAAGGAAAGTCGAGATGTTGTCGCTGACATCGAAGATGAACCAGATCGAGGTGAAGCCGGCGATGCAATAGAAGTAGGCCAGGAGGAAATGCCGCATCACGTAGCGATCCAGACGTCTCATGAATAATTTGCCAATTTTCGCGGTTCGATTTTGCGGCTAACGTAGCACGCCCGCCGCGCTCCGGTTAGCTCATACGCAAATCGCAATCCGGCAAATCGCAATTCCGCACCGTGATCGCACTGAAAGATTCCCTCGAAAGCGACTTCATCGAAGAAGTGCGCTCGCTCTTCTCGCAGGCTGGCGCACTATCTCGCGCCAAAAACTTCGAATATCGGCCGGAGCAGCAGGAGATGGCGGTGGCAGTCGCGCGCGCGCTCGAGGACGAACGCCATCTCGTGGTCGAGGCGGGGACGGGCGTCGGCAAATCGATCGCGTATCTCGCGCCGGCGGTGCTTTACGCGATCCAGCAAAAGAAAAAGGCGATCGTCTCGACGCACACGATCAATTTGCAGGAGCAGTTGATTCACAAGGATATCCCGATTCTGAAGAAGATCCTGCCGGTCGAGTTCGACGCGGCGCTCATGAAAGGCCGGCAGAATTATCTTTGCCCACGCCGCCTGGAACGCGCACTGCAACAGGTGGGCGAATTGTTCACGACTTCGGAAGCTGCGGAGCTGGCGCGCATCGCCGATTGGGCGCGGACGACGAAGGACGGAACGCTGAGCGATCTCGCCATCGAACCGGACCCGAAGGTCTGGGCGCAGGTTTGCAGCGAAGCCCACATCTGCACGAGCAAGACGTGCGGGCAGAGCGGCAACTGTTTCTTCCAACAGGCGCGGAAACGTTTGCTGGCGGCGGACGTGGTCGTCATCAATCACACGCTGCTCTTCATGCTCCTCGGCAGCCCGGAAGAACAGCTCAAGCGCGAGACCGGCTACCTGTTCCCGAACGACTTCATTATTTTCGACGAAGCGCACACCGTCGAGCAGACCGCATCCCGCCAGATCGGCATCGGCGTTTCCCAGTATGGGCTGCGCGCGACGGTGCAGCGCCTTTACAACGCGCGCACGAAAAAGGGCCTGTTCACGGTGACGCGCGACGCCGCTGGCGTGGCTCTAGCCGCTGGCCTCATCGACGAGATCGACGCGTTCTTTCGGTCGATCGACGAGCGCTGCGACTTTCGGAAAGGCCGCGAGGTCCGCATCCGCGAGGTCGATTTCGCGCCGGACACGATATCGGGCAGGCTGGTGGCGTTACAGGCGCGGGTCGCCGAAGTGGTGAAGCGAAGCGACGACGAATTCCTGAAAGCGGAGCTGCAGGAACTCGGCCGGAGAATTCACGATGCCCGCACCGGTATCGTCACGTTCCTGGAGCAGGGCGCCGAGGGCCACGTCTACTGGGTCGAGCGGACCGGCAAGACCGCGCAGTTTCTCACCCTCAACGCTGCCCCAATTGATATCGCGCCAGTCCTGCGCCGGATGCTGTTCCGGGAAAATTGTTCGTGCGTGATGACGAGCGCGACGCTTGCCGTGGGCCGGCCAGACCTGGCCTATTTTCGCGAGCGGATCGGCGCCACTGACGTGGAACCACTGCAACTCGGCAGCCCGTTCGATTTCCCCGAGCAAATGAAGCTCTTCGTCGTGCGCAAGATGCCCGATCCGCGCGATGCCGGTTACGCGAAAGCGCTCGCCCATTGGGTCGCGCACTTCGTCGCGGAAACCGAGGGCCGCGCCTTTGTCCTTTTCACCAGCTATCGCGTCATGCAGCAACTGGCCGTCGAGATGGAAGCATTCTTCGCCGAGAACGACATGAACCTTCTCGTGCAAGGGCAGGGCGCGCCGCGTGGGAAATTGCTCGAACAATTCAAGACCACGCCGCGCAGCATTCTTTTCGGCACCGACAGTTTTTGGATGGGGGTAGATGTGCCCGGGGACGCTCTCTCGAATGTCATCATCACGCGGCTGCCTTTCGCCGTGCCGGATCATCCTTTGATTGAAGCGAAGCTGGAATTGATCGAGGCGAACGGCGGCGACGCGTTCACGGAATATTCGCTGCCGGAAGCAATCCTGAAGTTGCGCCAGGGCGTAGGCCGTCTCATCCGAACGAAGAGCGACCACGGAATCGTCGTCATTCTCGACAATCGGATTGTGACCCGACCTTATGGCCGCGCGTTCCTGCAGGCGCTGCCCGAGTGTCCGGTAAAAGTGATCTAGAGGATGAATGCATCAGTAGCTTCAAGGCAATATGCTCGCTTGAACATATCTGTTGTTTAGCGTTAGATTGCTCTTATGCAGCGCTTCGCTCTCCCGATTGTCATCGCGATAGCGGCGTTGCTCATCGGCATTGGGATTGGTCGCTACACTTCTTCGTCCAGCGAACTCATTCGACCGCGCAGCACTGCGGCGAACTCCAACGACGTGGGGCCAGCAACTTCTTCAGTCAATCCTCCGCCCGTTTCCGCGGCTCGTAATCAGCCTTCTTCAAAATCGAAACCGCCGCCGTCGACCGACTCCACCGCCCAGATCATCGCGCGGATCAAAGACGCTCGCTTGCATTCGTTCGGCCGGCACACTTACGCGACGTTCACCAAACTGGCGGAGACCGTTGATGCCAGCAACATCCGCGAAGTTCTCGCTTTTGTGGAGACGTTGCCGCCGCAGGAGAAGAGCGTGCTGGTGTCGCTCTTCGTGGGGCGTTGGGCGGAGTTCGATCCGTCGGCGGCCATCGCTTACGCGCAAAATCTTCCCGCCGGCACCTCGCGCAATTGGGCGCTCACCAGTGCCGTGACCGGCTGGGCCGAAAAAGATCCCGCCGCGGCAACGGCCTGGGTCCAGCAATTGCCCATCGGTCCCGTGCGCGACCAGGCGATGCAGACCGTTGTGGCCGCGCTCGCCGAAAAAGATCCGCAAGCCGCTCTCACTTTTTTGGAAAACCTGCCGCCCGGCCGCTATCGCCAGAGCCTTTACTGGCCCGTTTTCAGCCGATGGGCGATGACCGATCCGGTCGCCGCGGCGGAGCGCGCCTCGCAAATGCCGGCCGGCGCGAATCGAGACGCGGCGTGGCAGGTCATCAGTTCGAGCTGGGCGAACCAGGACCCGGAAGCGGCGTTCGCGTGGGTCAACACTTTGCCGGCCGGCCAGAACCGGAACAACGCGATGCAAGCCGTTTTGTCGAACTGGGCGATGAAAGATCCGCAGAAAGCGGCCGCGGTGATTTTGACATTGCCGCCCGGGACGGCGCGCGATCAATCGATCAATAATGTGGTGCGGCAATGGGCGCAGATCGATGCGCGCGCGGCTTTGGATTGGGCGCAGGCCCTGCCGCCCGGCGATGGCCAGCGCAACGCTTTGCGCTCGGTGCTCACGAGCTGGGTCCAATCGGATCCGAGCTCCGCGGCGCAATTCATCTCGTCGTTACCGCCGGGTAAAGTGCAGGAAGAAGCGACCATGGCCGTCGCGCTCCAGCTCGCGAACAGCGACGTGCAAAGCGCGCTCGCCTGGGCGCAGAAAATGCCTTCCGGTTCGTCCCGGCAAACGGCGTTGGCG
>JBEEHI010000297.1:0-3727 GCA_041167305.1 Verrucomicrobiota bacterium | reverse complement strand
TCGAGGTCCCGATTTTCCACGTGAACGGCGACGACCCGATTGCGGTGGATTTCGTCACGGAGCTGGCGCTCGATTTTCGCCAGGAGTTCGGGCGCGATGTTGTGATCGACATGTATTGCTATCGCCGTTACGGGCACAACGAAGGCGACGAGCCGTCGTTCACCCAACCCGATCTCTACGCGAAAATCCAGAAGCGGCCGCCTGTCGCCCAGCTTTTCAAGAAGGAGCTGATCGATGCGGGAAAACTGAGCGACGATGAGGCCGCGAGTTTGGAAGCCGAATTCGAGATGCGGCTCGAGCTGGTTTTGCAGGAGGTGAAATCGATCGAGGAAGAACAGGCCTCCGACAAGTCGAGGTTCCAGGAATCCACCGCGGTCTTTCAACCGAAATACACGGGCGAATGCGAACCGACGGCGATCAGCGCCGAGATGCTGGAGCAAATCGTCGACGGCCTTACCCGGGTGCCGGAGGACTTCGCGATTATTCCGAAGATCAAGAAGAACGTCGTCGACCGGCGGCGGGAAATTTTCGAAGCAGGCGGCCCTTACGAGTGGCATTACGCCGAAGCGCTCGCATTCGGAGCGCTGCTGCTCGAAGGAATTCCGGTTCGGCTCTCGGGCCAGGACAGCCGCCGCGGAACTTTCAGCACGCGCCATTCGTTCCTCTACGACGCGAAGAGCGGCCAGCCCTACATGCCGTTGCTCCATCTCGCCCCGGACCAGGCGCGCATCTGCATCTACAACAGCCTGCTCTCCGAGGCGGCTGTGCTCGGGTTCGATTACGGTTACTCGCTCGATTACCCGAACATGCTCTGCCTTTGGGAAGCGCAATTCGGCGACTTTGCGAACGGCGCGCAGGTGATCATCGACCAGTTCATCGTGCCGGCGGAATCGAAGTGGCAACGCCCGAGCGGCATCGTGCTGCTATTGCCGCACGGTTATGAAGGGCAGGGGCCCGAACATTCCAGCGCGCGGCTCGAGCGTTTTCTCCAGGCGTGCGCCGAAGAGAACATCCAGGTCTGCAACGTCACGACGTCCGCCCAGTATTTCCACGTGCTCCGGCGCCAGATGAAACGCGATTTCGTCAAGCCGCTCATCATCATGACGCCGAAAAGTTTGTTGCGCTCCGAGCCGGCGTCATCGCGCGCGGAAGATTTTACGAGCGGCCGATTCTCGGAAATTCTCGGGTCGCCGGAAGTCGGGCCGGCCGAGAAGATGAAGCGCGTCATTCTGTGTTCGGGTAAGGTTTACTACGATCTCCTGAACTACCGCGAGGCCGAGGGAATCATGAACGCGGCCATCATCCGGGTGGAACAACTCTATCCGCTCGCCGAAGCGAAATTGCGCGAGGCGCTGAAGCCGTTTCCGAAAAGCGCGAAGCTCATCTGGTGCCAGGAAGAATCGCAGAACATGGGCGCGTGGAGTTTCATGGAGCCGCGTTTGTGGGCGCTGTTCGCCCGGAAAATTCTTTACGCCGGGCGCAATGCGAGTGCGAGCGTGGCGGTCGGCTCGCTCGTCCTTCACAAGCGCGAACAGGCGCAGTTGATCGCGGACGCGTTCAGCTTGTAGTGGATTTGTTAGGTGACCGCCCGCGACCTTTGCGCATAATGTAACGCCTTCATGAGCACCGAAGTAAAAGTCCCAGCCGTTGGTGAATCGATTTCAAGCGGAGTCGTTTCCGTCTGGCACAAGAAGTCCGGCGAACAGGTCAGCGCCGGTGATCCGCTCTTCACCCTTGAGACCGACAAGGTTTCCACGGAGATCAACGCCGAGAAAGATGGCGTCCTCCAGACGCTCGTCGCGGAAGGCGCCGAAGTGAAGATTGGGGATGTGGTGGCGACGATCGAAGAGGGAACGGCGAGCGAGACGAAAGCCGAGAAGAAATCGGAGCCGGCTGCCGACGAAAAGGAAGCGCCGAAAGAGGCTCCTGCCGAGAAATCTTCCACGGCTCTTTCGCCGGCGGTGCGACGCGTCGTCACTGAGGAGAAACTCGACCCGCAGGAAATTCGCGGGACCGGAAAAGGCGGTCGAGTGACAAAGAACGACGCGGTCACGGCCGCGCAAAATCGCGCTACGCCCCGAACGTCGGAGCCGCCGGCCGTAAAAGCGAAGGACGATCACGCCGAGGAAAAACAACCGGCGCCTGTCCAGCCGGAAAGCGGACGGTTCACTCGCAAGAAAATGTCGCCGTTACGGCGGAAGATCGCGGCGCAATTGGTAATGGCTCAGCATACCGCGGCCATCCTCACCACTTTCAACGAGTGCGACATGACAGCCGTGCAGGAGTTGCGGGCGAAATCGCAGGACGCGTTCACGAAAAAGAACGGACTGAAGCTGGGATTCATGTCGTTCTTTATTAAGGCGACGGTCGAAGCATTGAAGGCGGTCCCCACGGTCAACAGCCGGATTGAGGGCGAAGACTTTATTCAGAACAATTATTATGACATCGGCGTCGCTGTCGGGACGGAGCGCGGCCTGGTGGTTCCCGTGGTGCGCGATGCGGACAAAAAAAGCTTCGCGGAGCTCGAGCGCGACATCGCGGATTTCGCCACGAAAGCGCGCGAAGGGAAAATGAAGATTGAGGATTTGCAGGGCGGCGTGTTCACGATTTCAAACGGCGGCGTTTACGGCTCATTGCTCAGCACGCCGATCCTGAATCCGCCGCAGAGCGGAATTCTTGGGATGCACACGATCCAGAAACGCCCGGTGGCGATCAAAGACGAGGTGGCGATTCGCCCGATGATGTATCTCGCGCTCAGCTACGATCACCGCGCGGTGGATGGAAAAGAAGCGGTGACCTTCCTTATCACCGTGAAGCAGTGCATCGAGGACCCGACGAAACTGCCGATCGATTTTTAGCGGAGTTTCGCTCTCGCGGAAAGGCGGGCGCGGGTCATGCGCTCGCGGAGTCCGCCTTCCTCTAAGAAGGCCTTCTCTAGCTGCCGGAGCTGCTGGTCGAGCAGGTAGTTTGTCTGGTGGATCAGGCAGATGAGGATGTTGGCGACTATCTCGGCCGGGCGTGTCTCGATATAGGTCCTATAGGGCTCATAGGACCTATTCTTCTGGCTGCCCAAACGCCGGACGAACTGCGCTTCCCGGCCGTTTTTATCCCAGAGCGCTATCTTCCGCACTCGCAGAAAATCACGGTAATCCTCTAGCAGTTCTTCGAGGCTTGCCCGCGCCACGTTTACGAGCTTTATCTCTGTTTCCTTCGAAGTGCCGGAGGCCTGGCTCGCCTCCAAAATATTCTGCTTTCCGGAACGCGCTGCCTGCACCATCTGGTCCACGGTCCGGCTCCTCTTGTCCACGAACCGCTCGCAAAAGCAGACCGTGCCGTCGTACACAATCCTTGCCTTCTGAAACGAAAGCAGTTCCTCGTACCCGCCGTGCGGCGGAATAAAATTCTGGGGCAAGGTGGACAGTTTATGGGTCCTATGTGACCTATACGACCTATTATTTAGCGATGGAAAAATTTGATGTCGTCATCATCGGTTCGGGGCCCGGCGGCTATGTGGCTGCGATTCGCGCCGCCCAGCTCGGTCTAAAAACCGCAATCGTCGAGAAGGACAAGGATCTCGGCGGCACCTGCCTTAACATCGGGTGTATCCCGAGCAAGGCGCTCCTCACTTCGAGCGATCATTACGTCTTCGCGAAAAAGGAAGCGACCAAACACGGCATCGTGTTGGAAAACGTCGGGCTCGATCTGGCGAAGATGCTGGCGCGCAAAG
>JBEEHI010000296.1:0-3943 GCA_041167305.1 Verrucomicrobiota bacterium | reverse complement strand
AGTACCCCGAAATGTTCCCGCTCTGGAAATTTCTCCTTTCCGTTCAAAACATCGGGCTGCGCGGCGGCACCGCTTTCTCTCACGCCTGGTCGCTCGCCGTCGAAGACCAGTTCTATCTTCTCCTCCCGCTTGTTTTGCTGTTCGTGATTCGATTCCGTCGCGCCGCTGTGATTGTTCCCTGCGCCATCGTCCTGGGCGGCCTCGCGCTGCGCTGGTATCTCGCCTTCAAGAACCTCGGCGAAACCGGAGTCAGCTTCCGCGGTTTCCAAACCTGGATCTACTACGCCACCTGGACCCGGCTCGATCCTCTCGTCTTCGGCGTGGCGCTTGCCGCGATCGAAAAATTCCGGCCGCACTGGTGGCAACGCCTGATGAATCTCGCGCCCTGGCTCGGGCTGCCCGGCCTCGCGCTCATCGTTTTCTCCCTATGGCTAGGTGAGACCGATCACCTCACCGTTACTGCGTGTGTCTGGCAATTCTTCCTCGTCGCAGTCGGCATGGCCGCGCTTCTTGTCTGCGCCGTCAGTCCGCGGTTGCCCTTCTCACGGGTCAGAATTCCCGGCGCCGCCATTATCGCCAGCATCGCCTACAGCGCGTATCTGGTGCAGAAGCTCGTCATCCATTTCGTCGCGCAACTTTGCGCGACCCGGAACATCGCGCCGGACTCTTTCGCCGCTCTCGTTGGCGTCGAACTCTGCGTTTATGCCGCTGCCACCGTTCTGTTCCTCGCTATCGAACGCCCGTTCCTGCAGCTCCGCCGCCGGCTCACGAGGCGAGGCGTGTAGTCCAGGGATTCTGGCGGGACAGTTTTTGACCGCACCGGATCTCGCGTTGCGAATCGTTATTCGATCGCTAACCTGATAGGGATGAAATTTCGCGTCACCATCAGTCCCGATGAGGACGGCGTGTTCGTTGCTGAGTGCCCGGCGTTGCCCGGTTGTGTTTCGCAAGGAAAGACCCGGGACGAAGCGATGACCAATATTAGGGAAGCCGTTCAGGGTTACCTGGAAAGTCTAAAGAAGCACGGCGACCCGATTCCCGCCCCGATCACTGAGGCGGTCGTTGAAGTTTCGATGTGAGTCGCCTCCCAGTCTGTTCGGGTGCCGATGCTGTCAAAGCATTTGGGAAAGTTGGTTATGGGTTCGACCACCAAACGGGGAGTCACATCATATTACGCAGTTCTTCGGGCCGGCGACTTACGGTCCCCAACGATCGCGAGCCTGGGGGAGAGGAACGTTGCGAGCGTTGATCCGCGAAGCCGGCTTAACTAAGGAACAATTTATCGCGCTTCTCTGAGCAGCAGCTGGGGCTTAACCCATAAATTGTCATTTCCAATGAACAGTGTTTCCGTCTTCTTTCTCGCTCAGGACGAACAACCGGCCGATGCCGTCATGGCGCGGCTCACCGCCTTCATTCGCGCTGCCACCCAAACCCTCGATTTCGCGCTCTACGACATGCGGCTCAGCCCGCCTGTTCGCGCCCAGCTGGTCGCCGCTTTGCACGAGCGCGCCGCAGCCGGGGTGCAGATCCGCTTCTGTTACGACGGCGACAAGCCCTCGCAGCCGAACGTCGCCGCCGGCCAGGACCCGGCGCCCGCCGGCACGAGCGCGTTCGTGCAGTCGTTAGGCTATCCCGCGCGCCGCATCGCCGGGATGAAACTGATGCACAGCAAATTCATCGTGCGCGATCGCCGCTCGGTCTGGACCGGTTCCACCAACATGACCGACGACGCCTTCACCCTGATGGAAAACAACATCCTCGAGATCGATTCCCCCGCCCTCGCCAGTTCCTACGCGCAGGACTTCGAGCAGCTCTGGGAAAAGGAAAACTTCGAGAACACCGGCAAGATCCAGACTGCGCCCGTGCCGCTCACCTTTTCCGATCAGCCCGCCACGGCTCGCGTCCTGTTCTCACCCGGATGCGGTCTCGAGATCGATACCGAGATCGCCCACCGCGTCCACGCCGCCAAGCGCCGCGTCCGCATTTGCAGTCTCCTCATCAACTCCGGCACCCTGATAGGCGAGCTTCTCAACTTGTTCCATGCCGGCCGTGTGCGCGTCGATGGCATCTACGATCGCACCCAGATGGCGGACGTTTACGTGCAATGGCAGGGTGTGCCCTCGAACCATTGGAAAATCCCCGCCCTCCAGGAGATCATCGCGCGCGCCGGGCTGGTCGGAAAAAACTCCACGCCCTACAGCCCGACTGGCCGCCACGATTTCATGCACAACAAAGTCCTCGTCATCGACGACACCGTCATTACCGGTTCCTATAATTTCTCCCGGAGCGCCCAGTTCAACGCCGAGAACATTTTGTTTATCGAAAGCGCACCGCTCGCCGAGACCTACAGCAACTACATCGACCACCTGATAGCAAAATACCGGGCGTAAAGTTCCAACTCGACATACCCCGAGCGTATGGACGAAACTGTTTATTAAAGAACCCCCATGGCCTCCCCAGACCGTCGCCACAGCGGCAATTCACCAACGCGTGCTTCCAAGCGGAGCGTGTCCGTCGAGCCGCGTCCCTTGACGAAGCGCGAGCTGGAGGTGGCGGAATGGATCGCCGAAGGGAAACGTAACGGCGAGATCGCGAAGATCATCGAATGCAGTCCGCGCACTGTGCAAAAGCACGTGCAACACATCCTCGAGAAGCTCCACGTCGAAACGCGCACCGCCGTCTGCAACTGGTGGTTTCAGCGCAGGCTCGATGGTGTGCGGCCTGTCCGAGTGAGAAAAAAAAGCGCGCGTTGATTCACGCCGATCGCGTACGCCATTTGGCCCATTGTCGCCTTTTGGTGAGATCGGCATGATGCCCGCGCACGTGAATTTTCCTCCAGCTCCGATCCCATCTCCCTTCGTCCGAGCCTATGTCAAGAACGGCTCAACTTGCGTCCATCCCATCCTATGAACACATCGTTTCCCTTCCGCATAGCCATTGCGGCCGTTGCCGTTGTCGCCATTACGTTTGTCGCGCAACGCGCGACTGCGGTGGAGGCATTACTCCTCCAGGACACTTATGTCGATAACGGCACAACCGGCGGCAAGCCGCCGCCGAACGGTTCCAACTACGGAAGCGGCATCGATCTTCGCGTCTTCAAAGGAAACGGCCGGATCGGTCGCGCTTTTCTGAAGTTCAGTCTCGCCACTCTTCCGCCCGGGACGCTGGCGAGCGATGTGAGCCAGGCCCGGCTTCGCTTTTGGGTAAACAGCAACAGCACGATCACTGGCGGGATTACCCTCAGCCCCGTGATCTCCTCCTGGGACGAATACGTGTTAAAAGATACTCTTACAGGCAGTCTTTCTTTCGGCGCGCCAAAGGTCACAGATCTGCCCGTAACGTCTGTCAACAATTTCATCAGCATTGACGTCACCGACTGGGTTAAGGCCTGGCTTAGCGGCAACCTGGCGAATGAGGGCATCGAGATCGAAGCGAGCGCGACTACCAGCACTATGAATCTCGCGTTCGACAGCAAGGAATCGAATCTAACCAGTCACGAGCCACGACTCGAAGTTTCCCTCAGCAGAACCGGACCAGCCGGTCCGCAAGGTCCCCCTGGAGCGGCCGGAATTGCCGGGGCTTCGGGACCACCCGGAGCTACCGGGAGCACGGGCCCGATAGGACCGGCTGGTTCCTCCGGTCCGCCCGGCCCGGCCGGCCCTGCCGGACTAAACGGTGGAATAGGTCCTATTGGTCCCATTGGTCCCATAGGTCCCATTGGCCCCGCCGGTCCTGCCGGTCCTGCCGGTCCTGCCGGTCCCGCAGCCGTTTGGCCCATCCGGGTCGCACCGCAAGGCGATCTCGCGATGGGAGAATTTACCCAGGGTTCCCCCCCGTAAACCACAGGAACACTGCAGCTAATTCCCCCCTGATGAAGCGCAAGCCCCCAGATAGCCGCAATGCCCTTTCAGCATTGCGGCTATCTCTTGCCCTCAGCTTGGCG
>JBEEHI010000295.1:0-5313 GCA_041167305.1 Verrucomicrobiota bacterium | reverse complement strand
CCCGGTCCCTTGATAAATCGTGGGCGCATTGAAAAGCACGTGGCCGTGAACCGAATCCTTCACCGGGCAGCTGAAAACTTCGCCGTCCGGAATGTTGCGGTCGCCGCCGCAAATCACCGAGCCGATGCCTTTGATGCTGAAGCGCAGGTCGGTCCCGGGCCCTTTGATTTCCACGCGATCGGTTTTGTCCATCAGCGCCTTCAGAGTTTTCATTCCCGGCTGCAATTTCCGGTAATCCAGCGTGCAGACCTCGAAATAGAAATCCTCGAACGCCTCCGTGCTCATGCCGGCGAGCTGCGCCATGGAAGGCGACGGCCAGCGCAAGACCACCCATTTCGTTTTCTGCACTCGCCAGTCCGTCACCGACCGCATTTTTTTCGCGACGAGTTTCATTTGCTCCGGCGGCACATCGGACAGCTCCGTGATGTTCTGGCTGCCGCGGACGGCGATGTAAGCGTCCATTTTTTTCATCCGCGCCAGCTCATGGATCGCGCTGAGGTTGAGCTGGCGTTCCGTCGCGTTGAGAGCGAGCTCCCGGTTCAGCCGGGCCCGGTAAATCTGCGCGAATGGAATCGCGCCCGCGTTTCGCGCCGCTCGGACCAGCGCGATCGTCATTTCATCCGGCACATCGAATGTCTCGATGAGGACCGTTTCGTTGCGCTTCAATCGAGTCGAATATTCGACGAGAACCTTAGCCAGTTTGTCGTAGCGCGGATCATGCATAGCCGCTAACGATTCCATCGTCGATGCCGGATGCAACCGCCGCTCCTTGAAGCTTACCTTCTAATCATCGATCTCGAATGAACTTCGCTGCGAACGCGCCATCGAAGCCGTCGCGAAAGGGGAGCAGGGTGTTCTGGTCGGCAAGTTTCAGAAACGGAAACTCGCGGAGGATAACACGGACAACGTCCTCGTTCTCTTCCGGCTCAATGCTGCAAGTGCTGTAGACAAGAATCCCGTCCGGTTTGAGCAACGGGATCGTTGCGCGAACGATGCCGAGTTGCTCGGCGTGCATCCGCGAAAAATCGTTCGGCGCCAGACGCCAGCGAAGATCGACACGGCGCCGCATCACGCCGGTGTTGGTGCATGGGGCATCGATTAGGATGCGGTCGAAATCCGCGGCCTCCGCGAGTGGATCACTGCTCGTCCAGTTGTGATGGACGCAGCGGCTGATTCCGACTCCTAGCTTTTCCAGATTTTCTTGCAGCGTTCTGACACGGCTCGTGTCGCGATCGCAGGCCAGAATCAATCCTTCATTCCTCATCAACTCCGCGATGTATCCAGTTTTGCCGCCAGGTGCGGCGCAGGCGTCGAGGACTCGGTCGCCGGGCTTGGGATCCAGCAGAAGGCAGGCGGCCGCCGTGCTCGGGTCCTGGATATAACAGTGTCCGTCGGCCAACGCTTCGTGCGGAATGTTCGTCAGGCGGACAAAGTTTTCGTGCGCGGGCAATGGTTCTGCATCGCGGTGCCGCGCAAGAAACTCGTCCTTGGAAACCCTGATCCGGTTGATACGGGCATAGATCGGAGCCGGACGATTATTCCAGTCGCACAACGATTCCGTATCTTTCTCCCCAAAGTTTTTCACCCAGCGGTCAACGAGGAATTGCGGGTGCGATGTCCGGACGCTGAGCTCTTGTTCGCTCGCGTTGCGCAGTAGATCCGCTTTGCCGCGCGTGGCGCTTCGCAACACGCCGTTGACGAGAGATCGGCCCTTGGGCCTGGCCAGCGCCACCGTTTCAAAAACCGCCGCATGCTCCGGAGTCTCGAGCACGAACAGCTGATAGAGGCCGAGCCGCAAGAGATCGCGCGTATCGTGATCGAGATGCCTGGAGCGCAACGAATCGATCCAGAAGTCGAGCAGCCTCAGGTTGCGCAAGACGCCGTAGAAAAGCTCCGTGGCAAAAGCGCGATCGGGCGCCGCGAGATCGCTCGATCTCAAGAGCTGCCCGAGGATCGCGTCCGCGAATTGTTCGCCCGCGCGCCATTTCTGCAGGGCGATGAGAGCGAGGGCGCGTGAACTCGGTTTAGACATTTGGTGGATCGAGCGCTCCGCCGCTCGATGCGAAGAATGCCGGCGGCGCCGCCACAAACATCGCGCGACGGAGCGCGCGATCCACCTAAAACGCCGCGGCGATTGATTGGCCTAGTTCGGCTTTACGCTCGCGCGGCCGATCGAGTGATAGTGGAAGCCAAGCTTCGCCATCGTCTCCGGGTCGAAGAGATTGCGCCCGTCGAAAACAATCGGCGTGGTCATCTTTTTCTTCACTTCCTCGAGATCGACATTGGCGAACTCCGACCATTCCGTCGCGATGATCAACGCCTCCGCTCCCTCCGCCGCTTCGAGGGCCGAGCTGGCGAATTTCGCGCCGGCGATCGCCTCCACTTCGTGCGCCTTCTCCATCGCCTTCGGATCGTAAACGGTGACGTGCGCTTTTTCCTTCAGCATGTCCGCGACGAGATCGATCGCGACGGAGGAGCGGAGGTCGTCCGTATTCGGCTTGAAGGCCAGTCCCCAAACGGCGATCTTCTTGTCTCGCAAAACCCAGAGGGTTTCCCGGATCGCTTTTAGAAAACGATTCTTTTGGTCGGCGTTGATCCGCTGGACTTCCTTGAGCAGCGTAAACGGCACGCCGAGCTGGTCGCAGATCGTGATGAAAGCGGCGATGTCCTTCGGGAAACAGGAGCCGCCATAGCCAATCCCGGCGTTCAGAAAACTCCGGCCGATCCGTTTATCCATCCCGATGCCGTCCGCGACTTTCTCGATGTCGGCGCCGCTGGCTTCGCAGATCGCGGAGACGGCGTTGATGTAGGAAATCTTGAGCGCGAGAAAAGAATTCGCCGCGTGCTTGATCAGCTCGGCGCTGTTGATGTCCGTCACGAGGATCGGGGCCATGAACGGCTCGTAGACTTTTTTCATGAGGTCGACGGCGTGCTCGCTTTGCGCGCCGATCACGATCCGGTCCGGTTGCATCAGGTCGGCGACGGCGCAACCTTCGCGCAGGAATTCCGGATTGCTCACAACGTCGAACTCGGCCCCGTGCCGGTTGTAACGCTTGATTGTCTCGCGCACCTTCTCGCCGGTTTTCACGGGCACCGTGCTCTTGTCCACGATCACGCGGTAGCCGGTCAGGACATCGGCAATATCGCGCGCGACCTTCTCGATGAAGCTGAGGTCCACGCTCCCGTCCGGCTGTTGCGGCGTCGGCACGGCGATGAAAACGATCTGCGAATTATCGACGCCCTCCTGGGTGCTGTTGGTGAAACGGAGCCGTTGCGCGGAAACATTCCGGTGGACGACTTCCTCGAGGCCGGGCTCGTAGATCGGGATCTTGCCCGCCTGGAGCGCTTCCACTTTGCGCAGGTCGTTATCGACACAGATGACGTTGTGGCCGACGTCGGCAAAACAGGCGCCGGTCACGAGACCGACATAACCGGAACCGATAATGGAAATATCCATGGGAAAATTGGAGCGCGGCCGATCAGCCGTCGCGCGAAAAGAAACGGGCAAAGCGCCCAAATTGCAATCGCGAACGCCGGGTTATTGGGTTTGCTCGGCGCCGGCCGGATCGAAGTTCAAATCGAAGCTGAATTTCGGCAGCGCTTTCAGGGTGAAGGTGAGGAGCACGCCGTATTCTTTCACGCCGCCGTTGTCGCGGATGATGGCGCCGACGGAGGCGACCCAGCTCGTCAGGTCGCGGTAGATCGAGTAGCGCTGCTGCTCGAGCACGCCGGTGGTTCCTTCATATTGCTCCGAGACGCCGACACCCCAGTTATCGTTGATCCGATAATAGCCGCCGAACACGTAAAGGCTGCTGTTATCGAAGAAAGGCGCGCTGTTCAGGTATCGATGAGCGAACGAGACCTGCAGGTTTGCGATCGGCTGGACGCTGATGTTCGTGTTGATTTCAGTAAAGCCTTTCTCGAATACCGGCACTTGCGACGCGATCCCGAAGCTGGCCCACGGAACGGGCGTGAAGCTGAGCTTATTGACCAGGTTCGAGTATTGGGTCCGGTCGAACGGGTTATCGAAGTTCACGTCCATATAGGTCTCGATATCCAGCCAGCTCACGGTGGCGTCGTCGCGGCGGGTGAGGAGACGGTTGCGCACGCCGAAGCGCAAGATCGTCCAGCTATCGATGGAATCCACGGAAGTGAACTGCGGGAAATCGATCGGCAGCAACTGGGTGGAACCCTGGTAACGATCGAACTGCAAAATCTTGGCGGGGTCGGAAATGTTGCTCGAGGCCCAGGAGAAGTTTGTGAACGGCTGAATCACGTGCTTGAGGCCATCGAGACCGAGAGCGTTGCTTTGCGCGCCGTCCCAGGTGCGCGTGACCTTGAAGGAAGCTTCCACGCCGCCGTTGAAGACGGTGCGGAGTTTGTTGCCGGCCGTAACTAGCTTTGTGTTATCCGGCACGATGAAATCAGGAATGAAAGGGCTGGGATCCGGCGTGAACATCGTCTTACCCAGGTCGCGGGTTTGATCGTAATAGGTCGCGCGAAAACCCACTCGCGGTACTATCGAAAGCCAGCCGAAATAGGTGTTCGGATAGGTGAACTGGTGGAATGTATCCAACCGTAGGGCGCTGTAGTCGTCGTTGGTGGAACCGCTCGGGAAATTTCGACGCAACTCCGCCAGCCCGGTTTCGCCCTCATAAAAAATGGGACCGCCGAAAATAGGCAGACGCTTCACATCCAGGACCACTTCGGGCAGCCGTTCGGTGGCCTCGAAGAAATTATTCGCCTGGAACCGGCCAATGGCGGTGAGCGTGTAATTCGGATTCGTCTTGGTCACCGCGACGATATTGTCCGGCTGCGGATTGAGCTGGAACTCGCCCTGGAAAAAATCCTGGAGGACGAATTCGTCGCTGAGCTTGGTGATGTTCGTGATGCCGATGATGTCCTCGGTGAATTTCGTCCGGCTTTGGAGCGAAACGCGGTAGCGGCCTTCGGAGATGTCAGGCCGCGCCAGCGAGGTGCGGTTGATGTCCGGGTTCTCGTCTTTCAGGAAATAAGTGCGGATCCGGGCCCAGCTTTGCTTATCCGCGCCGAATTTAATGTCCGGTTCGAACCCGAACGCCACGCCGCGCCGCGACCGATAATCGAGCCGAAAAATGGCCTTGATGTCGTCGGTGAGCGGCATGGTGACGCGGCCCAGAATCGACGGCCCCCACGAGCTGAGATAGGCCGGCGAAATCATGTAGCTGAACGAGTCGTCCAGCGATTGATACATGTAGGGCCACCAGAAGATCGGCACGTTGCGGACGTAGAAGGTGACGTTTGAGAAGATCACGCGGTCGTTTTCGTAGATCC